>DATAIT010000031.1 GCA_036262515.1 Acidimicrobiales bacterium
GACTACGGATCAGAAGGTTGGGGGTTCGAGTCCCTCCGAGCGCGCAAGAACGTGCTGGTCAGAGCGCTGAGACTTCCGACTCTCCGGCGCTGAGCGCATGGCGCCGACGTAGGCGCCGGCGAGCACGAGGGTGCCCCCGACGAGCAGGCCGGCGGGTAGTGCTTCGTCGTCGAGCCACACCGACAGGAGAACGGCGACGGGCGGGATGAGCACGTCGAAGTACACCGCCCTGGATGCCTCCCAGTGCTTGAGCACGTACAGGTAGAGGAGGAAGACCCCGATCGAGCCGGCGATCACGAGGTAGCCGAGCGCGATCCAGGTCTGTCGCCGTACCGGGACGGTCCAGGACTCCTGCGCCACCGCGGAGATCGTCAGCAAGGCTGCGGCGCCGACCGCCATGGCGACTGCGTTCATCATGATCGGATGGACCGGCGGGAACGATCGAACAACCACGGCGGCCTCGCCGAAGCACACGACGCTCCCCAGTGCTGCGGCGAACGCCAGGACTGGCACTGCGCCGGAGAGCGACGCCTCGGAGATGAAGGCGACGCCGACGACGGCAAGACCGCCGCCGACAAGGCCGTCGCGCCGGAGCGGCTCGCGACCGTGCAGCGCGGCGAGAACCAACGTGACGAGTGGTGTCAACGCGAGCAGCGTGGAGGCTGCGCCGGCCTTCATGTGCACGAGCGCGTAGTACGCGAACCCGAACGCGCCAGCGAAGTTGAGCATGCCGAAAACGGCAGCCCCGGCGAATGCGCGGCCCTTGGGTGCCTCGAGCTTGCGCACGATGGCGAGCGCCCAGAGGAGGACAGCGGCGATGCCGAACCGAACACCGGCGCCGAACAGTGGGTCGAGTTCGCGGTTCGTGTAACGCACGCCGAGAGCGTTGCCGCCCGCAAGCGTCCCGCCGAGGACCAACGCGATGGGAGCGACGCGTTCTGTCGGGATCTGCACCGGCGAAACGCTACAAGGGCACCGTCGCGGGCAGGTCGATCGCTTCCAAGGCGTGCACGCCCGTCGGGTCCGTTCTCCGCGAGCTGATCGTTAGAAGCTCGACTGGAATCACCACTGACCACCACTATTCATCCGTCCATCGCGACCAGATCCACGTCATCGCCGCTCTCGCCGCTTTGATGGCGGCCATTGCCGCCCCGGTCGTGCCGTCGCGTCGCATGCGCGCCGTCGAAGGCCGGCGCCCAGCGCCGCCGCAGCTCCCGAGTGCCGAGCTGCTGGGCCCGATCATTCATGAGCTCCGCCAGTCCGGGGGCGCGCTCGAGGGCCCTACTGCTCCGGCGAGGTGGGATCGTCGCCCCGGATACCGTCCTCGAACCCTTGGCCCTCCTCCCGACCCTGCTCTCGGCCACCGATGAGGGCCTGCTCTGGGTCGGCGCCATCGCCGAGGAGGATGTCGAAAAGGTCGTCGTTGGGCCGACCGATGATGTGGGCGCTCATGGGCGGGTCCTTCCCCAC
This sequence comes from Acidimicrobiales bacterium, assembly GCA_036262515.1. Taxonomy (GTDB): domain Bacteria; phylum Actinomycetota; class Acidimicrobiia; order Acidimicrobiales; genus JAHFUS01. The sequence goes on from DATAIT010000031.1 coordinate 1,471, forward strand.
GCCGGCGCTTCCCAATTAGGGGCCACCGCACTGCACCCCCACAGCAGCGAGCCCTACGGCTGGATCGTGCCGATCTCCGACGCAAGGCGCGCGTCGAGCGCGGGCGAGCCCGGACAGTCGAAGTCGCACCAAGCTTCTCCTCGCGATCGGCGCGACGTCAGATCTTCGGCACCGCGGGGGCGGGGAGAGCGGCGGCAATCTGCTCCAGGTCCTCGGCGTCCGAGGTGAGCACGGGGACGCCAGCTTTGGAAGCGACGAGCATCACATGGACGGCGACCACATCGGGGACACCGGCGGTTCCGGCCAGCGCCCCGACCTCGTGCGCATGCTCGGTTGCGAGCGGCACGACGTCACAGCCCCGCAGGAATCTCCGGAGCTGGACCTGTCGAGGCGAGCGGCTGACCTGGGCGACCACGGCTGCGGTGGTGAGCGGGGCGGTGCCGAGCTCCAGTCGTGCACGGTGATCAGCCCACAACGCACGGTCCGAGCGGTCGGCGGCTATGAGGGCGCCGGCGTCGTAGACGACGCTCACGGCGTGCGACGGGACCGTGAGCGTGCGCGCCGGACCTGTTCGGTCACCCGCTGACGGGCCTGCGCCATCTCCTCGTCGCTCAGGGGGCCGTGTTCCTCCTCCCACTCCGACACGGCCGCCAAGCCGTCGCGAACGAGCAACGCACGCCGAGCGGCGGTGGTCATCCAGGCCGAGACGCTGACTCCCTCCTCGGCAGCGGCGGCCAGTACGCCTTCGTGGACGTCAGGGTCCACGGTGATCGCAAGCTTCGGCGATGGCTTCCCCCTGGGCATCCCTCAAACTCTACTACCACAGTAGGAGGGACGAGGTGGCAGACCGATTCGGCGTTCCTCTCGGCATCGACGATGGCCTCGACAGGTGGAGTCAAGCGGACGGTGGCTTGGCGGGAAGTTGCACCATGACGAAGAGCCCCCCGCCCGCCCGGGGGGCGAGGGTGAGCGTTCCGTCGTGCGCCCGAGTGATGCTGTCGACGATTGCCAGGCCGAGGCCGGCACCTGCATGGTCGGCGCGTATCCGTTCGGTGCCGCGAAGAAACGGCTCGACGAGAGTGGATACGAACTGCGGGGTGAGGGTCTCGCCGGTGCTCTCGACCGTGAGCGCGGCGGACCTGGAGTCACCGCTGGTCGAGACCCACACCGTGCCGCGTTCGGGCAAGTTGTGGACGATCGCGTTGTGCACGAGGTTCGTCGTCAGTTGGAGCAGCAGCGCGTGAGAACCCAAAGTGGGGGTCTCGTCGGCCGAGGTCCTGATGGTGAGCCCACGCCCTTCGGCGAGTGCGAGGAGCGTCTCGGTGGCTTCCTCTGCGACGAGCGACAGCTCGACGGGTTCTCGGGCGAAGGCCCGCCTGTCGGTGCGGCTGAGCAGAAGCAACGCCTCGGTGAGGTCGATGGCGCGTCTGTTGACGGCGTGAAGCCGGTCGAGCAGGTCAGCCGTGTCGCGGTCAGGATCGGCGCGGCCTGCTTCGAGCAGGGTCTGCATGATGGACAGCGGGGTGCGCAGCTCGTGGGAGGCGTTGGCTGCGAATCGCTGCTGTTCGCTGTCGTGGGCTTCGAGGCGGGCGAGCATGGTGTCGAAGGCGTCGGCGAGGCCGCGGAACTCGTCTCTGCGGCCAGGAAGTTCGATGCGGTGGGAGAGCGATCCGTTGGCGGCCATGCGGGCGGCCTCCGTGATGCGAGTCACGGGGGCGAGCATCCGGCCGGCGAGAAGCCAACCTCCCAGCAGGCCGACCAGGAGAAGGACAGCCAGAACTGCGGCTGCCTTTGGGGCGAAGGCGTGCAAGAGGTTGGACCGGACGGGGAAGGGGCCCGGAAGGTGGTTGTCGGGGTTGTTGAGGAGCGCTTGCTCGGGGACGTATCGCAGGAGGAACAGCCACACGGCGGCGAGCAGCAGGACACCGGCGAGCATGAGGAAGCCGGCGTAGGTGAGGGTGAGCTTGAGGCGAACGCTCAACCCCGGGGCTCTATCCACGGCCCGGTCCGCCCGGCTCGGTGTCCGACTTGATGTCGATGCGGTAGCCGACGCCCGGCACGGTGGCGATGAGCCAGGGTTCGCCCAGCCGTTTGCGCAGCGACGAGACCGTGATGCGGACGGCGTTGGTGAACGGGTCGGCGTTCTCGTCCCACGCCTGTTCCAGTAGCTCTTCCGCGCTGACGACGCCGCCTTCGGCAGCCGCGAGTACTTCGAGCACGGCGAACTGCTTCCTGGTCAGCGGCACGTATCGGCCGTCGCGGTAGACCTCGCGGCGGAACGGATCCAGCCGCAGACCGGCGATCTCGCGAACCGGCGGCCGGTGGTAAGCGCGCCGGCGGTCGAGCGCTCGGAGACGAAGCACGAGCTCTCGAAGCGCGAACGGCTTCGTGAGGTAGTCATCCGCGCCGAGCTCGAACCCGGAAGCCTTGTCGTCGAGGCGGTCGGCCGCGGTGAGCATGAGGATCGGCATGCCGCTGCCCGAGGCGACGATTCGCTTCGCGACGTCATCCCCCGACGGGCCGGGGATGTCGCGGTCCAAGACCGCGATGTCATAGGTGTTGGCGCTGAGCAGGTCGAGAGCGGTGTCTCCGTCGCCTGCAACGTCGGCCGCGATCGCTTCGAGGCGGAGGCCGTCTCGGATCGCGTCTGCCATGAGGGGTTCGTCCTCGACGATCAAGACGCGCACGTCCGCCATGATCCCAGCCGGCGCATATCGCCGGCATATCGAGAAGGTCATACGTGCTGGCAACACGGCAGATGGCTTGATGGAGGCATGTCGACCGCCAATCGAGGCCAAGGAGGAAGGATGCGCTCATCGCACCTGTGGGCGACGGCGGCCGTCACCCTGGGAGTCACGGTCGCCGCCTGCTCGAGCGGGTCAGAGCCGCCGACGGTCGCTTCGGTCGGCTCGCAGGCGACGACCACCGCCGTCCCCGCAGAGACATACACGTCGACGGCACAGACACCGCTCGCCCAAGCCCAGGCCTACTCCCAGTGCATGCGCAACCACGACGTCCCGAACTTCCCGGATCCGGAGCTGACGCCCGGCGGCGACTACGGGTACAGGACCAACGGCGTTGACGGGAAGTCCGCTGCATTCCAAGCGGCGCTGCAAGCCTGCAAGGACCTCCCTTCTCCGTGGAACTCCACTGGTGGGCAGCTCTCGGCCGCCGACCAGCAGGCGTGGTTGCGATGGGCGAAGTGCATCCGCGCCAACGGAGTGCCGGACTTCGCCGACCCGACCTTCTCGGGCGAGGAAGTGCACGTCACCGGCGGCGGGCCCGCCAGCTCGCCGCAGCTGCAGTCGGCCATGAACGCGTGCAAGTCACAGATGCCTTCCACCGGAGGTCTCGGCGGGTGAGGCAGCGCGTGCGGCGTCGTATCGTCCGCCGCGGCATCGTGGTCCTGCTCGTCGTCGTCGTTTCTGCGACCGCGGCCGGTGCGTGGGGGCTGCTCCGATCCGGGTCTCCTCCGCGCCGCGCCGCGGTCGAACCTGCGTCGTCGCTGGCGACGATCACCGAGCGGACCATCACCGCCCGCCAGCAGGTCGACGGCACCCTCGGCTTCGCAGGGGCCACAAGCGTGCTTCAGCCGGTCGGCACCGCTCCCGACGCGGTCGCGCAGGCGGAAGAGAAGGCCTCGGCCGCCGAGCTGAGCCTCGTCCAGGCCTGGGCCGAACGCAGCGCGGCCGAAGCGACCCTGGCCGATGACTCCCGGATCCTCGCGTCGGACCGGGCGAGGCTCTCCGCCGACAAGCAGAAGGAAGCCGGCCATTGTCAAGATGCGGACGCAGCCGGTGGATCATCGGGCAACGGCACAGGCGGAAGCGGGGCGGGCTGGACCCCGTGTGACGGCGATCGCCAAGCCGTGGCCGCCGATCAGAAGGAAGTCGACGCAGACGTGCAGAAGGTCAGCGCCGATCATGCGGCTCTCACCCGAGCCCAAGCCAACGTGGTCAGTGGCGAGCAGAGCTCGGCCTTCGCCCGCTCGGCGGCAGACGACGTACACCGATCCTCCCTCGCCTTCGGGCAGACCTCGATCTACACCATGCTCCCCGCCATCGGCCAGATCCTCACGCGCGGCCAGCCGCTCTTCTCGATCAGCGGCCAGCCGGTGGCACTGCTGTACGGGTCGGTCACCCCGTGGCGAGCGTTCCGCGCCGGCATGAGCGCCGGTCCCGACGTGGCCGAGCTCAACCAGAGCCTGGCCGACCTCGGCCACGGCGCAGCCCTGGCCGGGTCGGACAGGTTCGGCAACGGCACGGCGGCCGCCATCCGCAAGCTCCAGCGCGCGCTGGGATCGCCGCAGACCGGCGAGCTGCTGCTGGGTTCGGTCGTGTTCGAGCCGGGTCCGGTACGGGTCACCGCCGTCCTACCCAAGCTCGGCGCCGCTGTCCAACCGGGCGCGCCCGTGCTCGACGTCACCTCCACCACGCGCCAGATCTCCGTCAAGCTGGACGCCGCCCAGCAATCCCAGGTCGAAGTCGGCGACCCGGTGGTCATCACGCTCCCCGACAAGAAGACGACGCCGGCGACGGTGACCGCGGTGGCAAAGGTCGCCACAGAACCACCCTCGCCCGACGCTGGGGCCGAGTCGAGCGGCCAGCCCACGGTGGATGTCGTGATCACCCCCGACGACAGCGCCGCCACCGGCAACCTCGACGCGGCGCCGGTCCAGGTCTCCATCACCACGGCCAGCGTCGAACACGCCCTCGGGGTCCCGGTCACCGCGCTGTTGGCCCTCAGCGGGGGCGGCTACGGCGTCGACGTCGTCCCGCCCGGCGGCGTCCACCACCTGGAGCCGGTGACCCTCGGGTTGTTCGACGACGCCGAAGGTCTCGTTCAGATCAGCGGCGCCAACGTCCGCGCCGGCGACCACGTGGCGGTGGCCAGCTCGTGAACGCACCGACGGCCGCCCTGTCCAGCGCCGCGTCCAGCCCTGCCGGCGGCGCGTCCACCAGTCGAGCAGCCGCGGACCGGTGGCCCGTCCTGGAACTCGAAGGAGTCGTCAAGACCTATCCGGGCGATCCCCCCGTCGAGGCGTTACGAGGCGTGAGCCTTCGCGTCGAAGAGGGTGAGCTGGTCGCGGTGCTCGGGCCGTCGGGTTCGGGCAAGTCGACGCTGCTGCACATCATCGGCACCCTCGATCGCCCGACCAGCGGCGTCGTGCGGATCACCGGGCTCGACGTCGGCGATCTGTCGGACCGAGAGCTCGCGGCCTTGCGAGCCCAGCGGATCGGGTTCGTCTTCCAGCAGTTCTTCCTCGCCGAGCATCAATCGATACTCGACAACGTGGCGGACGGGATGCTGTACGGAGGGACCCGCATCAGCCAGCGCCGACGACACGCAGCCGAGTCACTCGAGCGCGTCGGGCTCGCCTCCCGCGCCGCGACCCGACCGTCGAAGCTGTCGGGCGGCGAGCGCCAACGGGTGGCGATCGCCCGCGCCCTGGTCGGCCGGCCAGCCATCGTCCTTGCCGACGAACCGACCGGCAACCTCGACAGCGCGAACGGTGCGGCCATCTTGGAGCTGCTCGAAGAACTGCACCGGGAGGGCGCCACCATCGTGGTCATCACCCACGATCGCGGCCTCGCCGAGCGGATGCCTCGGCGGGTCGAGATGCTCGACGGCCGCATCGTGGAAGACACCGCCCATCCCTTGCAGCCGCCACCCAGCGCGGGCGCGTGATCTCCACCACGGCTCCGGTCCCAGCGCCATTACGGCTCGGCGACCTGGCGCGGGCCGCGAGCGTCGGGCTGCGCACCCGACGACTGCGCGCCGGGCTCTCCGCCCTCGGCATCTCGATCGGTGTCGCCGCCATGGTTGCGGTGCTCGGCCTGTCGTCCTCGTCGCAGGCGGGCCTGCTCGCGGAGATCGACCGGCTGGGCACCAACCTCCTCACCGTCAGCAACGGCCAGACGCTGTTCGGCGAGGAAGCCAAGCTGCCGAAACAGGCGCCCGCGATGATCGCCCGCATCGCTCCGGTCACCGCCGTTGCCGACACCGGCGCGACCGGCGCGTCGGCCTACCGCACCCCGCTCGTCCCCCGGGTGCAGACCAACGCCCTGTCCGTCCAGGCCACGAGCCTCGACCTCCCGGCCGCTGTTGGCACGGAGGTCGTCCGCGGCGTCTTCCTCAACGCGGCCACCGCGACACAACCCGTCGCCGTGCTCGGCTCGGCGGCAGCCGACCGCCTCGGCATCACGCGTATCTTCACCGGCGAGCGCATCTGGGTCGGCAGCCAATGGTTCTCTGTGGCGGGCATTCTGAAGTCCGCGCCGCTGGCCCCAGCGCTCGACAGCGCCGTGCTCGTCGGGTATCCGGCCGCCGCGCACTACCTCGGCTTCGACGGGCACCCCACCACCGTCTACGTGCGCGCCGCCACCAGCCGGGTCCCGGTAGTGCAGTCCGTGCTGGCCGCGACCGCCGACCCCGCCGCCCCCCACGAGGTACGCGTCAGCCGCCCTTCGGACGCGTTGGTGGCCCGAGCCAAGGCCAAAAGCGCCTTCACCGGCCTGTTGGTCGGACTCGGGGCGGTCGCTCTGCTCGTCGGTGGCGTCGGCGTCGCCAACGTCATGGTCATCGCCGTCCTCGAGCGGCGTTCCGAGATCGGCCTGCGCCGCGCGCTGGGCGCAACCAGAGGACAGGTCCGCAACCAGTTCCTGTCCGAGGCGGTACTGCTGTCCCTGCTCGGCGGCACCGTCGGCGTCGCCCTCGGCGTCGCCGCCACCGCTTCGTACGCCGGCGCCAAGCACTGGAGCGTGGTCGTGCCGACACTCGCCTGGGCGGGAGGGTTCAGCGCGTCGCTCGCCATCGGCGCGGTCGCCGGCGCCGTCCCTGCCGTACGCGCGGCGCGCCTCGCGCCCACCGAGGCCCTCCGCACCCTCTGACCCGTGGCCCATTAGCTCCGGCGCACCCGCCGAGGCGCGTCAGTACTCGTTCTTTATGACGAAGTAGGAGCCGCGGATCGTGCCTGCGAGCTTGGACTTCTGCCTTGCGAACTTGAACTGTGAAGCGAGCTCCTCCGGGACCTCCATGCCGTCGGAGAGCTTGAACCCGACTGCTCGCTTCGGAGACGGGCCGTCGAGGGTGTACAGCACGTTGATCGCGAGACCGCTCTCGTAGAACACGTAGGGCCATCGGATGTTTTCGACCTGGATCTCGGCCACCTCGAGGGCGGGGGACGAGATCACGATGCCCCGCTCCTCCTGGAGGATCCGATGTACCCACGCCAGGGTCTTCTCGGCCTTGCTCGCCGGCTCGACGGTGAAATCGACGTCGTACTTGTTCTTGAAGTAGCGGGCCTCGTTGGCGCGGAGGCCGGCGAGGGCGGCAGCGACCGGCGACGATTCGAGTCCGACGGTCGAGACGTTGACGAAATCAACGGTGTAGGGCATCGCGAACTCCTGATCGGCCTCGAAGGACGCGCGGGACGTTAGCGCCGAGCAACCTTCGTCACGCCCTGCGTGACGTCGCCGCAGCCGGAACGGGACAGTCGCGTCATTATTGCCACCCACCTCGTCGAGGCGTAGTATTCCCGAAGCACGCCGACGGGCACGCGGTTCCAAGGGGGAAAGGAATACTGGATGGACAACAAGATCGATGCGACGCGCTCGCGCGTCGGACCAGGCCAGCGCGTCGCGTTGCGTCGGCTTCGGCTGGCTGTCATGGCGGTGGGGAGCGCAGCGCTCATGGTCGTCGGCACAGGATCCACCCAGGCCATCGCGCCGGGCGACAGCGGCTTGATCGCGTACGAGTCCAACCGCGACGGGTCCAACGACATCCTCGTGATGAACCCGGACGGCACCATCGAGACGAACCTGACCAAGAATCCGGCCAACGACGTGTTTCCGGCGTGGTCGAACGACAGCACGAAGATCACCTTCTCCAGCGATCGTCACCAGGCCGGGAATCTCGATATCTACGTCATGAACGTGGACGGCAGCGGGGTCACGCAGCTGACCGACTCGCCGGGCGAGGATCGGGGTACCAGCTGGACGGACGACGGTTCCACCATCGTGTTCCACAGCGCCCGCAACCGGATCCTGGGCGGCCACAACTTCGACATCTTCACCATGAGATCCGACGGCAGCGACCCGACGATGATCTTCCAGAACGGCTCGGCCGCCTACGTATGCGGATCGAGCCTGAACGGCCATATCGTCTTCAACAGCGCCAGCGATCCCACCGGCGAGAACCCGCCGATAGGGGCCGACCCGACGACCGGCGCGCCCATCTACGACTTCGAGATCTTCACGATGGACATGAGCGGCGGCGACGTGACCCAGCTCACCGACAACACGATCCTGGACAGCGGGCCGAAGTGGTCGCCCGACTGCCAGACGGTCTCCTACAACAGCCTCGACGCCGGGGGCAGTCTCGACGTCCACCGGGTGGACGCCACCGGCGCCAACGACGTCAACCTGACCAACGCGCCCGGCATCTTCGACGGCTTCTCCGCGTGGTCGCCGGACGGGAACGAGATCGTCTTCTCGAGCGACCGCAGCGTCAACTTCGAGCTCTTCAAGATGAGCTCCGTGGACGGCAGCAACGTCCAGCGCCTCACGACCACCAAGCGCGCAGTGGCGGACCTGCGTGCCGACTGGGGGAGCGCACCGGCTCGCCAGATCCCTCCGGACGACAAGGACCAGTGCAGGTACAACCAGTGGAAGGAGTTCACGACCCCGTCCTTCACCAGCCAGGCGGTGTGCATCGACTACGTGAACGCCCTTTGACCGGCCGCCGACCGTGCGCTTCCACGCACGGTCGGCCGTCTGTGCGCAATGATCGCGGCCCGACGGGCCCAGGCCACCTACGCCAGGGTCGAAGTGGCCGACCCTACGAGCGGGCCGTGGCCGCCGCCCGCCACCTCCCGGACCGTTACCTCGGAAGGTCGGTCCGCTCGAGCAGCTCGTCGAGCTGGACCAGGCCGGCGGCCGTCATCACCCCGACGAAGCGGCCGTCCTCGCACACGGCCAGCCGCTCCCCGCCGGCGGTCTCCATGGCCCGGATGGCGTCCCCCAGTGGCCACGAGGGCTGCGCCACCGGCACCGATGGCGGCGCCGGCCTACAGACGTCGCCGACGAACCGCCCCGCCCGGCCCACAGACACACGACGGCCGCCGCGAGTCCGAGGGCGGGGGCGACGACCTGCACCAGCGGAGCGTGGACGACCGCGTCGAGCAGCACGTCCTTGGTGAGTCGCTCGAACGCAGCAACGGCCAGCCCGGTCACGGCTCCGGTGACGGTCGCCGGGAGGAGCATCTGCCGCGTCCGGCGGGAGAGGTCCCGCAGTTGCGCCGAGCTGGGACGCGCGTGCCAGCGGCGGCTGGGGAGGATCACCGGTCGGCGGTCTCCCACCCGAACAGGTCTGCTTCCTGCAAGGCCTCCTCGGCCGCAGCCGCGAATGCCCGCAGCACGCGCACCGCGTCGGCTGCTGCCGCCTCGCCCATCCTCTCGGCGATGGCTGCAAGGTCCCGCCGCCGGCGCTGCGTCACCCGGCTCACGAGCCGGCGCCCGGCGGCCGTGACGAAAAGATCGGTCTGGCGTCGATCCTCGGCCGCCTCCCTCCGCTGCAGCAGGCGCTTGCGCACGAGGCGGTCGCACAATCGCGAGGCCGACGTGGAGTGGACGCCGAGGGCAGCCGCGAGATCGGACACCGTCGTGCGGTCCCGAGACGAGACGAGCACCAGCACCCGGAACTGGGGCAGGGTCACGTCGCCCACGCCGGCCAGCGAACGCGCCGCCACCCCGACCAGCGCACGGGACGCCACCAGCAGAGCGTCGCCCGCCTCGGTCGCGTAGCTCACCGCATCAAGTGTAGTAGTGCATCCATCGATGGCCCGCAGCACCGGAGCGCCGGGACCCGAAGCGGCGATCTACCGGCGTCCGATGGAATCCCTAGCGGTCGCCCACCGGCCGGCCGCAGGCCCGGACAGTGTCACGGCCGGCCCGCTTCGCCTCGTAGAGGCACTCGTCCGCCAGGCGCGACAGGTCGCCGGCGACGAGCCCGACGCCGTCGCAGGTGCACACGCCGGCTGAGGCCGGGCCAGGCGGTACGCCGTCCAGGCTGGCGACGACCGCGGAGGGCAGGTGCTCCGCGCGCGTTCGGCCCACCCTCCCCAGCTCCGGCCAGCATGAGGACGAACTCCTCGCGGCGAGTCCGGACCGACGCATGACCCGCACCTAGGCTGCCATCCGCCTGGAAGGAGGCCACGCGATGACCGTCGACGTCCTCACCGAGATCGACATCGGCCTCCCGGTCGTGACGGTCGGGGCATACGCGGCCGACCCGTCCAACGCTCCCGAGTGGTACGTCAACATCGAGTCGGCCCGATGGAAGACCGGCCACCGCTGCGGGTCGGATCGGTCGTGGCATTCACCGCCCGGTTCCTCGGCCGGCGCCTGGCATACGACTACGAGGTCGTCGAGCTCGTCCCCGGCGAGCGGCTGGTCATGCGCACCGCCGACGGGCCCTTCCCCATGGAGACCACCTACACCTGGACACCGACCCCGAGCGGTGGGACTCACATGACCCTCCGCAACCGCGGCGAACCCGGCGGGTTCTCCCGACTGGCGTCGCCGCTCATGGCTCCGGCGATGCGGCGCGCCAATCGGAAGGACCTCGCCAACCTCAAGACGATCCTCGAGGGCCGCTGAGCCGACGGCTCGGGACCATGCGACCGCCCCGGCCCGGCCGCCTAGGTGCTCGGGCTGTGCCGGATCAGGAAGTCGACCATCGTGTCGACGACGGCGCGACTCATCTCGTGGCCGGTTCTCGGCACGACGCCGAGCTCGCCCGTCGGAAGGCTCCGATACACCAGGCCCGCCCCTTCGGCGCTGCAAGACATGTCACGGTCGCCCGTGAGGATGAGCGTGGGGACGGCGATGTCGGCGAAGTCGGCGACTGAGTAGCCCAGCGGGGCGACGCCGCGGTCGAAGAAGAGTCGGAGGTCTCCCGCCAGTGACCCTCGCCCTGGGCACCGTCGTAGTCGGCCTTCATCGTGGCGAACATCGCCGCCATCACCGGCGACATGGACTGGATCGTGCGCTCGGCGGCATCGGGGTCCGCTGCGGTGGCATCAGGACGGCCGCCGAAGATGGGGCGGATGGTCTGGTGGGCCATGGCATGGGGGTCGAACACGTCGAAGCCGGCGTGGTTGACGAGGGCCCGCACCAGGTCGGGACGCCTGAGGGCCACGACGGTGGCCGTCGTCCCGCCCTCGCTGAACCCTGCGAACAGCGGCCGGTCGAGCCCGAGGGCGGTCACGAGGGCGACGACGTCGTCGGCCAGGACGTCGAAGGTCGCCGTCCCGCCCGCGTGCACCGTCGCACCCGAACCCCGTGTGTCGGGGGCGATGACGCGGAAATGCTCCCCGAGCGCGCCGAGATGGTCGACGTGCGCGGCCGGCGAACCGGCCCACCCCGGTCCCGTCGAGACCAGGCCGCCGTGGAGCAGCATCAGGGGCGGGCCGTCGCCGACGTCGGTGTAGGCGATGTCGATCCCGTTCGCTCGGATCAGCTTGGCGCCGCGCTCTGCGGCGACGTCGGCGATGGTCATGTCATCCCTCCCGTTCGTTGGTTGGTTGGATCCGCGCTCATCCGACGGTGAAGTCGACCGAGGCCGTGGCGTCGTCCCGCAGGACGAGCTTGTACGCGCCCTGCGGAGGATCGTCCACGAGGTACGACGCTCGGAAATCCACGGCCGGCTTGTCCGGGTAGGGCAGCTCGTTGAGGCTGTCGGCGGCGACGGTCGTACCGTCGGGGAGCGTGACGACGATGGTGCCGTTGAACACGTTCTGCCCGTAGGGGACGGTGGTGGCGATGCTGGCGAAGTCGACGACCAGGAACCGGTGGCCGCGTGGCGCCTGACGGTACCCACCGGCCAATGGGTCGTCGGCCCTGGCCTCGGCCCTGCGCACGTCCAGCGTGAGCCGTCCCGCCGAAAGGCGAGTGGCGGCGAAGACCACCGGTACCGGCTCGAGGCTGGCCACCGTTCCGGCTGAGCCGAGCGGCACGACGGCCTGGTTCCGGTCCGACGCTCCGAAGGTGACCACGGCGTCGCCGAGCGAGAAGTCGTTCCCGACCTCGAACGACAGCGTGCCCTTGCCGGTCGAACGCCCGGGCACCGTCGGGAGGTCGCTGGAGTAGGCCAGCTCATGGCTGCGGCTGTGGGATTCGACGAAGATCGTCCGCTCGAGCACGACGTCCTGGTCGCCCTGGTTCTCGAGGGACGCGGCCACGTCGAGCCGGCGCACATCGCCGACCGTGTGCAGGACGGCCCGCTGGAGCGTGATCTTGAACCCTGCGTACCAGAGGGACCTGCCCATCTCGACCTCGGCGTCGCGACCGCGCACCGACGACGCGGCATGCGTCGTCTCCGGACTGGTGGCGTCGTCGACGAACCGGTTGACCACGAGGCTGGCGGCGGCCAGACCCACCAGCAGGACGACGAGCCGTGGCCCACCGTACGAGCGGCGTCGCCGTGGTAGAGCCGGCGGTGGTTCGGGAGTGGGCATCGGCGCAGGGCCGGGCGGGGCTGTCGGCCCGAGCAGCTCTTCGAGCCGGGCGATGAGACGACCCACGTCGTAGTCCCACCGGTCGTCGCTCAGTTCGATGGCCTGGCGGCGCCCGAGGACGGCGATCGACTCGGGAAGATCGGACGGCCCCGGCGGCCCCGCCCCTTCGACCAGGACCGGGATGACGTCGATCCCCTTGTGCAACGCCGACGCGATCTCGAGGCGCACGAAGTCGCCGGGATCGTCGAGGCGCCGACGACCCGACGTGTCGGTGATCGTGAGCCAGTCCTTCCCGATCAGGGCGATGACCGCTCCAGAGCCCGCGACGGCCGCCTCGATGGTGGCGACGAAGTCGGCGCCGGGGCGGATGGCGTCGATGTCCCGGAACACGCCGTCGTCCCCGAAGCGGTGGCGCAGCGCATCGTCCAGCCGCCCTCCGTATCCCGACGTGTCGTCACGGCGGTAGCTGATGAAGACCGGTTTCACGCCGGGCCCACGGTGCCGGCCCCACCGGCCACCCCGCGGGCGGCGCCCGGCAGGAGCGACCTGGCCAGGTCGGTGAGGCTCGAGCCGCGTTGCAGCTCGCCGACGTCGCGCAGGTGGTCGACGACGGTGTCCCGGTCGCGGCGGCTGGAGCGCGTGGCGAAGGCGTCCAGGTACAGCCCCTCGAGCCGGTGAAGATCCGCCGGCTCTCCGAGCAGGTAGCGCGTGAGCGCCAGGTCGGCCAGCATCACGCGCTGCCAGAAGTCCTCCGGGTCGAGCGCCTTCGCCTCAGCGCGATCGGTCCCCCCGGTCGCATCCCCGGGCCCTGCCGCCGCCCGTCCCGGAGACGGCGGCTCCACCGCCGCCAGCGCAGCCCGGGCCTCGGCCTCGGGCACGGGGGCCCCGGCGAGCGCGTGCATCTGCAACCAGTTCAGCGCGTGGTACGGCTTGGGCCGCCCATGCTTCGAACCGAGCTCCGACGCCTCGCCATACCGACGGGCCGCCTCGGAGACGTGGCGCCGGCGCTGGTCGCCGCCCACCAGGGTCGCCGCCTTCTTGTGGAAGCTTCCCAGCAGGGCCAGCCGTTCGGGGGTCTCGCCCAGCCCCAGGGCCAACTCGAGGTGGGCCCCCGCCGCCTCCAGCAAATCACCGACCTGGGCGGCGGCGTCCGCTGCGGCGCCGGCATCGACGGCGGCGCGCACCTGCTGCTGGGCGAGGCGCACCTCGAAGTTGCCGAGCTGCTCCAGCAGCTTCACCGGCGCCGTGTTGCTGTCGGCGTGGTCCCACGCCCGCCGGTAGCACTCCACCGCCTGGGCGTAGGCGCCGAGCTCCCCGTAGGCCAGGCCAAACTCGTACAGGACCGGCGGGACGTCCCACCCGCTGGTGGCGAGCCGGCGGCGATGGCCGTCGAGCTCGGCCACGAGCGCCCGGCCGCGCGTGGACAGCTCCTCGAAGTCGGGGAGCCCGATCTTCCCGGCGAGCACGGTGATCGTTCGCAGTCGCCGCACGAGCTCGCCGGCACTGACCATGTGGTGCTCGGCTTCCGCAGCGGCGCCGGCGCTGAAGAGGCGGTACCCGGGATCGCCGTAGCACTGGAACGCCGCCCACGTGGTCGACGCCGGGTACCGGCGGTGGACCATCTCGCGCCCGGTCTGGACGGCGGCGCCGAAGAGGGCTCCGCCGAGGAGCTCCTCGTAGAAGGTCTCGGCGAAGACCACGGCCGCGTCGTCGTCGACGGCCCAACCGGCGGCCACCACGGCGTGGACTCCCAGGCACATGAGCTCGCGCGCCACGCTGGCCGCGAGGCGGTGCCGGTCCGTCGGTGCGTTCGAGCGGTCGTCGACCCGGGCCAGGTGACAGCAGTTGAGGAACACCAGCTCGGGAACAGCGGGAAGCTGGCGGACCACGTTGGCGGTGATGGCGGTCTCGCCGTCGATCACCACCCCCGAGGCGGCGGGATCGGCCGGCTCGAAGACCCCGTGGGCGGCGATGTGGACGACCCGCCACTCGGCGGAGAACAGTGCGTCGAGCACCCGGCGGCCGGTGGTGCCGGTGAGCTGCGGGAACGAGTCGAGCACCGGGTCACCGTGCTCGTCCCACACGAGCGCAGAGACGTCGAACTTCCTCCCCAGCGCCGCCGAAACGGCTGCCCCTTCGCGCCCCGCCCCCGGCAGCCCGCTCGCTCCTGGCGGCGGCGGCGGATTGCCCACCACGAGCACACGCGACCCGACCGGCGGCCGGGCCGGCAGGCGCGACCGCTCCATGTCGCGGAACTGGCGGAGGAACCCGCCGCGCAGCGCCAGCTCGCTGGCCCGGCGGCCCCCGAAGCGGGCCGTGAGCGCCTCCCACGGAAGGTCGGCCGTGTTCTCGTCGACGATCAGCTGGAGGTTGTCGCTCTTCGCCAGATCGCTCTTCAGGTCGTTCGGGAGCAGCAGCTCGTAGAGCGTGTTGCCCACCTGGCCGTCGGGCCGGGCGTCGCGGACGGCGCCTTGCACGAGGCGCTCGATGGCCCGGAGGTCGATCGCCACCTCCAGGGCCGCTGCGCGCGCCCGGCGACCGATGGCGGTGAACTCGAGCACGGCGACGGAACCGGGCCCCTCCTCCGGCGGGCCGTCGTGGCGCTCGCGGCGAGGATTGCGGATGATGACCCGCTGCCAGTCCCCCGACCGCTGGAGGCCCGACAGCGACGCGGGGAGACCTCCCTCGCGGATCCGGAGTCGCTCGTGGAGGACGAGCTCGGTGTGGCCGGCCGTCCCGACCTGGGCCAGATCCCTCGACCTGCGGACGGCGTGCGCCACACGTTCGGCCCGGTCGCTGAGCACCTCCAGGAACTCCAGCCCGGCGATCCGCACGTGGTCCCAGGCCCGGATCCCGGTGACACCGTCGCGCTGCGTGTGGAGCGCCTGGTTGGCCAGGATGAGGCCGTCGACCATGGCGGCCACGCAACTCTCGACGGAGATGGCGCCGACGCCCCAGGTGCCGACGGGGACAGCCGAGACCTCGAGGGCCTGGATCGGCCGGTCGGCCTCCCCCCGGGCGAGGCGGGACTCCATCTCGCGGACCGCGTAGCAGAGCAGGCCGGCCGACACGGCGGCGGTGAGCCGGTCGCGGGTCAGCTCTCCCGGCAGGTCGAGCCCGACGACGATCGCCCCAGGCGGGTAGCCGGGCCTGCCGCCGGCCAGGCCGGGGGCGTCGACGACGATGGCGTCGCCCACCCGCTCGGGATACTGCCGGAGAAGCTGCCGGGTCGTGAGACGCCTGCCCAGTCGCTCGTCGACGAACGACTCGGCACCGCCCAACGGCGAGCCCAGGAAGTGGCCGACCAGGACGTGGCGGCCGGCGAACTCCAGGCTGGCGTGGGCGGCGGAGACGACGACGGGTTGCGGGGCCGCGCCGGGCGGCACCGCCTCGCCGCTTCCCGCCGACGTCCCGGGCGTGGTCATCGCCGTCAACTTCTAGTCGATGGGCAGGTTCTCGACGGAGACTCCTGGGAGCGTGCCGCGAATCGCCGCGCGGGAACCAGCATCGACGGACCAGAGGACGCCGTCGAACCAGCGCCGTAGGGTGCTGCCGTGCCGGGCGCACCTCCGACCGACCCGCGTGCGAGCTTCGATCGGGTGGTGGTCGCCGGCGGTCACATGGTCGACCGTCCCGACCGCCCTGCGCCGCGGTTCCCGGCGGGATCCGAAGGCACCGTCACCAGCGCCATCGGCTCGACACTCGACCGCTGGGTCACCGGACGGGGAACCTTGATCGTCTGCGGCGGCGCCCGCGGGGCCGACATCATCGCCGCCGAGCAGGGGCTGGCGCGCGGTGCCGACGCATGGCTGCTCATCGCCATCCCGGAGGCCGACCACCTCGCCGGCTCGGTGGAGCTGCCCGGCACCGACTGGGCGGACCGGTACCGCAACCTCCGCCGCCGCTGCCCGACCTGGTTCCAGGACGATGAGCTGCCACCCCTCCAGCCGGGCGAGGACCCCTTCGAGCGCAACAACGAGTGGAGCCTGCGGGTCGGGATCGCCCAGGCGCCGCCCCACCAGCTGTTCGTCCTCGCCGTCTGGGACGGCGCCGGCGCCGACGGCCCCGGGGGCACCTCCCACCTGCTCGAGCGCGCGCGCGCCGCCGGAGCGACGGTGGAGACCATCCACCCGCGGACCGGCACCGCGAGCTGAGCAGCAGGAGTCAGCCTAGCCCGACCTCGCCGAACTGCTCGCCCTCTGTGAGGACGGCAAGATGCGCTATATGCATCCGGAATCCGGATGTTTCAGCGCATCTTCCGACCGAAGGTTTGCGCCCGGTCCCTCGCTCGGAGGGTGGGCTCAGCTCGGATCCAGGTCCACCACCTCGTAGGCGAACGACATGTCCTGGGCGTGCACGAATCCGTCGACCGGATGGCGCCCGATCCGGCCTGGCGCGGCACCGGCACCGAAGCGCTGATGGGGAAGAAGCGACGTCCGGTACACGCCGACGCTCGCCCCCTGGGCCGCGGCGACGATCCGATCGCCGGTGCGGACGACGGCCGCCACGGCGGCGGCCGATCCCGCTATCACGGCCGCCTGCGGCGCAGCCGCGGCCAGACCGGCGAGCGTGGCCACGGCCCCCTCGAGATCGACGCTGCTGGCCTCGGCGACCAGGAGATCGGCGAGATCGGCCTGGCGCCCGTCGTCCTTGCCCAGCCAGATGGCGATGTCGACGAACCGCCCGACGGGGCCCTCGAAGAGGAGGAGGTCGTCGAACGGGAGCCGGTCGCCGTCCCTGGCCCGATCGATGCGCGCCGTGGCCGCCGTGTACGGCTCACCGGAGCCCTCCGGCGGCACCGTGACCACCAGGGCGTCGAGCCGCACGGCCGCCGCCAACAGAGAGCGCGTGCTGTGGACGCTGACCTCCTTCAGCCGCACGGCCACCCGACTCGGGGCGCCGACCGCCCGAGGGACCACCAGCCGGAACGACGGGTCCGGGCGTTCGTCCACCTCGAAGTGCGGCTCGTCGACCTCACCACCGCGCTGCTCTGCGTGGAACACGAAGTCGAGGTGGTGGACGCGGTAGCGCGTGGGAACCGTCTGCTCCGTCGGCCGGGCGTCGCGGCGGCCCGTGTCGAGGTCCCGGATGAGGCGTCCCAGCGAGGACGCCGGTTCGCCGCCGACGCCTCCGGCCTCCCGCGACCGCACGCCGGTCTGCTCGAGCCGCTCGAGCCCGTCCACCTTCGCGTCCGCCACGATGGTGACCATCGTCTCCGGGCGGGGTGCGCCGGCGGGGACGTCGTCGGGCCAGAACAGCTCGATCCCGTCGAGCCGTCCGGCCAGATCCTCTCCCAGCGTGTAGCGCTCGCCGGGCTCGAGCGTCACCCCGGCGGGCTCCGAGGCCGTCTGGACCGAGACGGCGCCCGACACCCCGACGTCGAGGACGCTGACGTACCTCCTCTCGGCCGACCCATTGCCGAAGCGGATGACGAGCCGGTCGCCGCCGAACAGGTGCTCCCCCGAACGGTCGAGCTCGGCTTCGCCGCCTCCGGGGAGAAGGCGGGCGTACGACACCTCGACCTCGTCAGGCAGGCCGGCCGGGCCGGCGCCCGACGCCAGCTCGCGCACATGGGTGGCCCGTGCCAGCTTCCGCAGGTCGTCTGCGACGAGGGTCAGCGCGCCGGGGCTCACCGGGCGTGGCGCGGTTCCGAGTGGCTGGCCGCCGGCGTCGAGGACGAGCATCCCGTTGTCATCGAGCTGGACGGTGGCCACTACCCCCGTCGGGCGTTCGGTGACGCGGACGTGGGTCGACCCACGAAGGGCGGCGGCGACACGGACCCGCTCGGGGTGGTCCAGCGGGAGGATCGCCACGGGGCGCGCACCGAGGGCGACGTCGACCGGATGGGCCGACGCCCCTGTGGGCAGTGCATCGAGGGCGATTCCCCGGAGGGCGAGCCGGGCCCGATCGCCCACGATCCGTTCGACGACCGCCGTGGCCAGGGGGTGCCGGCGGTCGCCCGACGGGCCGACGATGTCGTAGGTGTCGCCCTCGCTCATCCCGAGCAGCACGGCGCCCTCGAGCACGGCCGCCCCGCCGTCCACCACGACCGGGAGCACGCCGGTGTCGTCGCAGGTCTCCGTGGTGAACAGAAGCCTGTTGGCCGGTCCTTCGAGCTCCGGTCGCTGCTGCGGCACGACGTCCATGACCGCGGGGCGCACCAGGTCGAGCACGGCACGCCAGGTGAGCGCCCCCGCCTGCCCGCTGGTGAGGATCGGCACGAGGGTGCTCGTCAGAGCCCCGTGCGACCCGCCGAGTGCGGTGGAGGCCAGCTCGTAGGCGCTCTCGTCGGGCGAGCACGCCACCACGCGCACGGCGAGGCGGTTGGCGTCGCCCGCGGCCAGGTCGGCTCTCGGGTCGGCACGAAGGGCCGAGAGGCGGCGCCCGACATCGTCCCACGGGAAGGCGCCTCGCCGGTCGTCGGCCTTCGGCAGCATGGCGGGATCGCGGGACATGCGGGCCGAGTGGCAGCAGTCGAGGATGCTGGTCACGTTGGGCGACCGCTCGGTGAGCTCGAGCTGCAGCAGACTCAGCTCCTGAGCGAGCAGGCCGCGGAAACGGCCGTTCGAGTGGTCGTCGACATCGGTGGGCACCAGGAACTGCAACCACTGCGGCTGCGCAGGATCCGACTCGACCAGCGGGTTGCGCTGGCGGCCACCGTGGCCGGAGTAATAGACGGCGGCCGCGTCGTCGCTCGCCGTGTCGTCGATGAGCCCGCGATAGCGCTCGACGATCCCGTCGTACGTCGCCTCCCGCTCGATCGCCCGGGTGACGGTGAACCCGAGCGAGGTCAACGCGTCGGCCACTACCTCGACGTCGCCGTGCACGCCGCGCAGCCCGCCGGTCTGGCTGCCGATCACGAGCGCACGCCTGGCCATGTCGCCTCCCCGAGCCGTTGCCCGAGCCTTGCACGCCGCCGCCGGTCAGGGTCCGGCGGCTCGCTGCCCCGGGGCCCGGTGGTCAGGATCGTCCCGGCACGACGGCCCGTAGGTGCTCGGCCGCGTCCTCCGGGGTCACGTCGTTGAGGAAGGCGCCGGCGCCGAGCTCCGAGCCGGCCAGGTACTTGAGCTTGGTTGCACTGCGGTGGGGCGGCGTGAACTCGATGTGGAAGTGGCTCACCGGCTGCCACTGGCCGTCGTCCGTCGGCGCCTGGTGCACGACCATCACGTAGGGCATGGAGAAGCCGAACAGCCCGTCGTAGGCGCGCAGCACCGACGCCAGCAGGTCGGCCAGGGCGGCCCGCTCGGGGTCACCGAGGTCGAGCAGGCTGGGGGCGTGGCGGCGGGCGGTGACGTGCACCTCGTAGGGGTACCGGGCCGCGAAAGGCACGAAGGCCAGGAAGCCGGCGTTCTCGTCCACGACCCGCACGCCGTCGGAGCGCTCCTTGGCCACCACGTCGCAGTGCACGCAGGTGCCCCGCGCCGCGAGGTGGGCCCGGGCGGTGAGGAGCTCGAGCAGCGGCCGGGGTGGGATCTCGGGATAGCCGTAGATCTGCCCGTGCGGGTGGTGGAGGGTCACGCCCATGGCCTCGCCCTTGTTCTCGAACACGAGCACGTAGGCGACCTCGTCGCGGTTGCCGAGCCGCTCGTAGCGGTCGGCCCACACCTCGACAAGCCGCCGGATCCCCGGCGCCCCCAGGTCGGCCAGCGTGCTGGTGTGGTCGTCGGAGTAGACCACCACCTCGGTGGCACCGAAAGCCGGGGCCACCCGGTACAGCGCGCCGTCCACGTCCAGGGGGGGCGGCGGCTCCGCCATCAGCGCAGGAAACCGGTTGTCGAACACCACGACCTCGTAGGCCGGCCTCGGCACCTCGGTGAGCGGGAACCCTGGTCTTGTCGGGCACAGCGGGCAGTGCTCCGACGTGGGCAGGAACGTGCGGTCCTGGCGGGCGCTGGAGATCGTCGTCCACTGGCCCGTCGTCGGGTCGAGCCGCCGCTCGTTCACCGGTCCCACCCGGGCGGGAACGAGTAGTACGTGAGGCTGCGGCCGTCGTCCTTGGTGTGGACCTCGGCGCCCATGACGCCCCTCGGGTCCGCCGCCCATCGGACGAGATCCGCCAGCAGTGCCCGCGCCGCCGCGTCGCCGGCGACGGCGCGCCTCGTGAGGCGGTACTGGCACAGCACCAGGCGGCCCGCTCCCACCTGGTGGCTGCCCACCACGGTGGCGGTGAGGGCGCCGGGCACGGGCTTGTAGGCGATCACCACCGGGAGGTCCGGGAACGTCCGCCCGTCGATGCCGGACACGACCGTTGTCGCGGCAATGGTGGAGTCCTCGGCCACCAGCAGCGCCCGGCGGGGTAGCGACGGCAGCGCCCCGCTGGTCGTGGTGAAGTGGAACACGGTCGACCCCCACGCCGTCTCCACCGGCTCGAGCGACACCGGGAGGGGGAATCGGCCGGCCGCTTCGGGGCGCTGGGCCAGGACGACCACCGTGTCCCCTGCCGAGAGCCGGGCCCGCACGCCGGCGGCGGCGGCAGGATCGTCGAGAGCGCCCTCGGCCACGAACGTCGGCCCTTCGCTTCCGACCCGGGCCCCGACCGCCGACAGTGCGTCGGCGAGTGTGCGGTCGCCGACCGCCCGTACGGCCAACGGCGCGTGCGGTGCGGCGACCACGTGGATGGGATACCGGTTCGCGGCCACGGTCCGGCCACCCGAGCGCAGCGTGACCACGAGATCGTGGCTGCCCGTGGCCTCCGGGGCGACGAGCGCGGCGGTGCCAACTCCCGCCGCACGCCAACCGGGCACGTCCCCAACCCTGACGGCCGACATCGACTCGTTGAACCGGGCCATCACCCGCTCGGCCGGCAGGACACTGGCATCCACGCGGCCGAGCTCCTCGACGCTCTGGGTCGGCTCGGCGTCCCCGAAGCGGCACTCGACGACCACGTCGGCCAGCGGCGGGCCGTCGTTGGCGACGTGGACCGGCGCGCGCACGAGGTCGCCCGCCACCACGACCAGGCTGTCGAGGTGCAGCATCGGGAGCACGACCTGGTTCGCCCGGGCCATCTCGGCCACCGCCATCGGCTTGGGCCGGCGGTGCAGGTCCAGGAGGCCGTTGAGCTCGGCCGGCACGTCGGTGAGCTCGGTGAGGCAGTACCCGCCGATCGAGTCATGGCGGCGGAACACCTCGGCCTGGAGCCGATCCGAGAGGCCCTGGTACCGCTGCGTCTCGACCACGAAGCGGGCCACCGTCGCCGGCCACGAGGCGGCCGTCAGCCCGGCCGCGTAGCCGGCCCTCGTGTCCCAGAACGGGGGCTCGGCCAGCAGCGGCATGTCGGGGAGGCCCCAGTCGCCGAACTCGGTGACGAACAGCGGCCTCCCCACGCCGTCCCACTCGGTGCACGACGCCTCGATCTTGTCGAGGTAGTCGGCGTGCAGGCGGCCGTACCAATGGGCGGTGAGGATCCGGGCGGCGTGCACCCGCCCGGGGTCAGGCTCCACCCAGTCGTTCTCGATCACGGGGCGGGTGGGGTCGGCGGCGGTGACCGCCGCCACCATCGTGCGGGCGAAATCGGCATAGCCGGGCCAGTCGCGCGCCTCGATGCGGTCGACGCCCACCTCGTTCATCGCCGACCACAGGATCACGCTCGGGTGGTTTCGGTCCCGGCGGACCTGCTCGGTGGCGGCCCGCACGCACCGCCGGGCCAGCGCCGTGTCGCCTCCCAGCTCCTCGTGGGCGATGGGCTCGGCCACGGGGATGTCGCAGTGCAGGAGCATGCCGAGCTCGTCGCACACGTCGAGGTACGCCGGATCGAACGCCTTGATGTGGAGGCGAAGGGTGTTGAAGCCCATCGCCAGCGCCGCCCGCACCTCCTCCTCGATGGCGCCGCGGTCGCCCTCGGCGTACAGCTCGCCGGCCCGGAAGCCCTGCACCAGGGCGCTCTTCATCCGGTACGGCTCTCCCTCGACGACCAGCCGCGTCCCGTCGACGCGGACGCGGCGCAGACCGAACCGCACGGCCCGGGCGTCGCTCACCACGCCGTCGGTCCGCGCCTCCACCAGGCACTCGTGGAGCACGGGGCAGGAGGGCGTCCACCGGGCGGCCGGCGTGGCACCGAGGGAGACCTCGACGATCGCCGTCTCGCCCGGTTCCAGGCGCGCCTCCACGTCGACGGCAGCGCCGACGGCGTGCACCCCGACCCGGACGCGACGGGGTGACGCCGACCGGTTCTCCACCTCGACGGCCACCACGAGGTCGTCGGCGTCGCCGTTGACGAACGCGTCGGCCACGACGACGGGACCGTGCCGGCGCAGGCTCACCGGCTGCCAGATCCCGCCGTACGTCATGTACAGGCTGGGCGGGCTGGGGAAGACGTGGTTCGCCCATCCCTGCTTCCCGTGCGGCAGCCGGGCGTGCTCGGGATCGCCCACCGCGGGGTCGGTGACCTTGACGGCGAGCTCGTTCGGTCCGGCGCGCAGCACCTGCGTGGCGTCCAGCTCGAACGGCGTGAAGGGGCTGTCGTGGGTGCCGAGGGCCTGGCCGTTGAGGAACACGTCGGCGATGTCCATCACGGCGCCGAATCGCAGCGTCCAGAAGCCGGCCAGGTCGTCCACCGCGAACGTGCGTCGGTACCACGCCACCCCGTCGAGCGCCAGGCGGCCCTGCGCCTCCCACAGGCGGGGCACGTCGATCGACTCGGGTTGCATCGACCCGAGCTCCGACAATGCGTGGTCACCGGGATGGAAGTCCCAGCGCCCGTCCAGCGACGCGGTCCCGTGCTCGTCGAACACCAGGGACCCCATGTCGCTCAGTATCGCCGGTCGGCCTGGCACAGGCGCCGAGGCCGCCCCCCTCCTTCTTCGTCCGCGACACGACACGCGATGTCGCGTCGCCGGCGGCGAAGCGCCGGACTCGCGCTGGTTCGGACGCCGCCACTTGGGGAAGGTCGTTGAGGGCAGTCGATGCCCGCGCCACCGGGACGCGGGCCGGTGGTCCGGGCGTGACCACAGCCGAGGACGGAGAGCCGACGTGACGGACGAGATGCAGCGCGAGCGCAACCCCCTCGCTGTGGATGCAGACGTCCCCCGCTCCCACGTTCCCGGATGAGCCATGAGCCGCGTCGTGCAGGCCGCCGACCCTGGAACCGCCCCGCCGAGGGCACGGTGACCGCGGGCACAGATCATCGGGACGAGGACGTCGTCCTCGTCAGCGACCTCCACCTGGGACCGGGCGCGCTGCACTGCGTCGAGACGTTCTTCCACGACGCCGAGTTCGCCCGCTTCCTCGACTCCTTGGTGCGCCGGGCCCAGCCGGAAGGTCGACGATGGCGGCTGGTCATCCTCGGCGACTTCCTCGACTTCCTGCGCTGCGAGCTGGTGACCAACCCGGAGGGCGGTCCCCCGACGGAGACGATCGCCATGGCGACCCTGGATCGGATCGTCGCCAACCACGACGTCGTCTTCGCCGGGCTGGCCCGCTTCCTCGCCGCCGGATTCCCGGTCGACATCGTGATCGGCAACCACGACGCCGAGCTCGCCCGCCCTGCGCTGCAGGACCGCGTACGTTCCGTTCTGGCCGCTGCCGGTGCGGGGGGCGCGGCGGACCGGGTGCGCTTCCACCCGTGGATCTACTACCTCCCCGGCGTGGTCTACGCGGAGCACGGCAATCAGCACGACGGCTTCAACGCGTTCAGCACGGTGCTGGACCCGTACGCCGAGGGCCCGGGCGGCCCGCTCGAGCGTCCGATCGGGACCCATCTGTTCGAGGCCGTCGAACGCCTCCTCTACTCGATCGACCCCTGTCCCGACCATGCCAGCTCGCCGCTCCGCTACTACTGGCTGGCGGCGCGCCGCCGGCCCGGGTCGGCGGTGGACGCCCTGCGGCGCCAGGCGGCGATCTTCCTCGACCTGTTCCGCCACGCCCGCTCGCTGTCGGGACCGTCGTGGCCCGCCCGGCGGGCCACCTACCGGGCCGACATGCTGGAGCCGTACGCCAAGGAGATCGGCCTCGACTTCCGGGTGGTCGCCGCCATCGACGAGATGTCGTCGGCGTCGGAGCCACCGTCCTCGCTGCTGGTGGAAGAGGCGGTCAAGATCAACACCCGCCGCTCGGGTCCGGCGCTGGCGCTGCTGTCACTGGGGTACCTCGCGTCCAAGAGAGGCGCCACGAGGACGCTCGCCATGGGTGGCTCGGCGGCTGCGGCCATGGCGTTCGTGCGCAAGGGCCTGCCGCTGTCGCCCACCGGTCGACACGTCATGTACCTGCAACGGGCGGCCATGCGCATCCACGACCTGCTGACCGAGGAGGAGGCAGGCGTCCCGTGCTACGTGTTCGCCCACACCCACGCCGCCCAGCACCTTCCGCTCGGGTTCGGACCGGAGGCGCCCCAATACCTCAACACAGGCACTTGGGCCTGCCTGGCTCCTCCGGCGGCCGAGACGCTGCGCACCATCAGACCGACCTTCGTGCACATCATGCCGGGACGGGACGGGGTGCCTCCGGCCGCTCGCCTCCTGGCGTGGAACGCAGCCTCGGAGTCAGCGGAGACCCTGCGGTTCCAGGCGTAGCCGGTTCCGGCGCGTTGCCCGGCCGATCACGCGTGGCACGGCGTGGGTCCCCCACCGCAGCGCCGCCGGCGGCCACACTGGCTGTCCAAAACCTACGAGCCAGGAGCACCGATGAACCGCAAGGAGTTGGTCAACGCCGTCGCCGCCCATACCGGCCTCGCGCCCCGTGACGTCGACACGGCACTGCGTGGCACGACCGAGGTGATCTCGGCGGTGGCCGCCAAGGGAGAGCAGATCACCATCTCGGGCTTCGCCAAGTTCGCAAGGGTCGACCGGCCGGCCCGCATGGCGCGCAACCCCGCCACGGGAGCTCCGGTCAAGGTCAAGGCCTCCAAGAAGGCGAAGATCACGCCGCTCAAGGGCTTCAAGGACGCGGTGATGAGTGCGTCGGCGGCGCCCAAGCTGGCCAAGGGCGTGTGGCCGCCCGCCGCGGCCAAGCCGGCGGCGGCCACCAAGGCCGCACCGGCGACCAAGGCCGCTCCCTCCAAGAAGGCGGCTGCTCCTGCGAAGAAGGCGGCACCCGTCAGGAAGACCGGCGGACCAGTGAGCCGAACCAGTGGCGCAGCCCGCAAGGCACCGGCCAGGACGGCGTAGGCCGTCGCCCCTCGGGGGCAGCGTCAGGCCGTGCGGGCGTGCTGGGCCAGGACCTTCCCCGCCCGCACCGGAGCGCTCCAGCCGTCCGGGCCATCGCGGCCGGCGGCGCACGGGCGGCCGAGCAGGTAGCCCTGGGCAGCGTCACATCCGAGGCGGCGCAGCTCGTCGAACTGCTCGGCCGTCTCGACGCCCTCGCCGACCACCTCGAGCCCGAGGGCGTGGGCCAGGCTGACGACGGCATGGACGATGGCGTGGTCCTCGGCATCGACAGCCAGGCCGTCCACGAACGTCCGGTCGATCTTGAGCGAGTCGACGGGGAAGCGCTTCAGGTAGCTGAGCGACGAATACCCGGTCCCGAAGTCGTCGATCGAGAGGCTCACGCCCAGCTGCTTCAACGCTCTAAGCGTCTCGGCTGTCGCCTCCACCTCCTCCATGAGCACGCTCTCGGTGATCTCCAGCGCCAGCGACGACGGCGAGATCCCGGCCCGCTCCAGGGCCTCGGCCACGTTCGACACGATCCCGGGATCGGTGAACTGCCGGGCCGACAGGTTCACCGCGACCTGGAGATCGTGCAGGTCCGGGTTGGCGGCCTGCCACCGCCCGAGCTGGGCGCACGCCTCGGCCAGCACCCACCGGCCGATGGGGAGGATGAGGTCCGTCTCCTCGGCCACGGAGATGAACCCGTCGGGCTGGACGAGCCCGCGATCCGGGTGCTGCCAGCGCACCAGGGCCTCGACACCCAGGAGGCGGCCGTCGCCGCAGCGGATGATGGGTTGGTAGTGCAGGATCAGCTCGTCCTGCTTCAGCGCCCGGCGCAGCGCATGCTCGATCTCGAGTCGCTCGAGGAGGCGCTCGCGCACGGCGCTGTCGAAGGCCTCGATGCGGGCCCGGCCTCGTTGCTTGGCCCGGTACATGGCGACGTCGGCATCGCGGAGCACTTCCTCCGGGTGGGCGTTGCCGGAGACGTGGGCGACGCCGATGCTGGCGGTGATCACGGCGTCCCGGCCATAGAGCGACAAGGGCGCCTCGATGGTGCGGGCGGCGCGTTCTGCGATCTGGAGCAGCTCCTCGCCGTCGACCTGGTCGCACACGACGACGAACTCGTCCCCCGCCAGACGGCCCACCGTGTCGTCGGGGCGGACGGCCGCCTGCAGGCGCTCGCCGATGCGTATGAGCACTTCGTCCCCCACGGAGTGGCCCAGCGTGTCGTTGACGACCTTGAAGCGGTCCAGGTCGACGAAGAGGACGCCGACCTGCCGGGGCGGCCGGTGGCGGCGGGCGAGGGCCTGACCGAGCCGTTCCAGCACGAGGGCCCGGTTGGGAAGACCGGTGAGGGTGTCGTGGTGCGCCTGGTGCACTGCGTCGGCGAACGCCTTGCGCATGGCCTCGACGGCGCTGGCGTCGTTGAGGGCAAGGGACGCGTGCTCGGCGAAGGCCAGGAGCATCTCCTGCTCCGTGGAGTCGTAGCGCCGGTCGGCGTCGTGCGAAGCGACGACGAGGCTCCCGATCGGGTTGCCGTCCTGGAACACCGGCGCGCCCATGGCCGTCTTGAGGCCGTCCGTCACGAGCGGCTCCAGCGGGTGCCCGAGCCCTGCGTAGTCGTGGGTCACGACGAGTCGACCTTCCTTCACCACCAACCCGCCGACGCCCTCGTCGATGGCGCTGCGGTCGAGGGATCGGGCAAGCTCGTCCTCCATCCCCCGGGAGGACACCATGACGAGCATCAACGGGTCCTCGGGATCGAGCAGGCGGAGGCCGACGACGTCGTCGCCGAGCAGCTGGGCGGCGCCGTCGGTGATGGCATCCAGAACGTCGGCGATGGGCGCCCGGTGCGAGATCGATTGCTGGATGCGGAAGAGCCGTTCGAGCAGGTTCTGGCGCTCCTGGAGCGACGCCAGGAGGCCGGCGTTCTCCTCGGCCTGGCGCTCGCTCTCCTCGCGCGACGCCCGTTCCGCCTCGAGCGTCCGCAGCATGCGCAGCGTCAGGCTGAGGACCCTGGCCATGGCCCCGATGAGCGAGGCCTCCTGATGGGAGAAGTCGTCACCGGATCGCGCCAGCACCAGGAACGAGGACCGCTCCTCCTCCAACTCGATCGAGACGGCCCGGCACGACCCCACGCCGGGGACGTCCAGTGCGTGGAGCTCACCCGTGGTCAGCCGGCAGAGATCGCCCTCCGGCACGCGCCCGCGCGGAAAGCCGACCGACGACACCACCCGGCCGCTGCGGACCAGGGCTCCGATCTCGGCCTCGACCGCCTCCGCCATGCGTTCGACGCCGCCGGCGATCGCAGCAGCCTCGTCGGGGAACGACGAAACGGCCGCCAGGAACTCGGCCAGCTGCTGGCCGGACCAGTCGCCGTTCGGCTCCACCGGCCTACGCCAGCGCCAGCACGACGAGCGTCTGGTTGTGGAAGCCGCTGATCCCGCGCGTGCGGGCGATCTCGCCGTACGTGTAGAAGCCGGCCACCGGCGCACCGCCGGCGTAGCCCGAGATCTGCTCGATCTCCCGCTCGATGCCGGCGTCGCCGAGCACGCCGCGGCGCGCGATGCAGTCGAACGCCAGGAGCCCGAGGGGCGGGCGCTCGCCAAGGCCTTCGAGAGCGGCACGGCAGGCATCGTCGGTCGCGGCCAGCACCGAGTCGTCGTCGCCCTCCATGATCCACGCCTGACCGCCGGCCGGGACCTGGGCGATGCACGTGAGCGAGCGAGCTTCGAAGTCGGCTCCGCCGACGAAGCGCACCTCCTCACCACTCCTCCGGCTCAACCCGAGCGGATGGGTCAGGGCGAAGCGGGTGAAGGCGGCAGGGTCCGTCCGGGCGTCGTCCGGTGCGCCGAGCCGCTCGAGGTAGACGTCGAGAGCCGGGCAGCCGTCGAGCTCGTGCACGATGGTGCCCTGGCTGGCCGTCACCAGCATCGGATCCCCCACCCGCCGCCAACCGTGGCGAACCCCGATCCCGATGGGAGCGTCGGACGCGATGGCGGCGGCGACCACGGCGTTGTCGAGCACGTCGGTCCCGTGGAGCTGGAACGTCGCCTTCATCTTCAGCCCGTCGCCGGCACAGCCGCCGACGAGCGGCACCTCGGCGCCGACGGCCTGGTAGGCGCCGCGAACGACCTCCTGCTGGTCCCCGGCCAACCCGTCGGCCAGGAGGAGCAGCACCCGGTGCGACGAGGGCGCCGTCTTCTCGACGCAGGCGGCAGCGGCTGCGCTGGCGTCCCGCAGGCTCGTCCCCTCGGCACGGGCGGCGGCGGTGGCGACGGTGAAGCCCGGGCCGCCGAGCACCATGGCCACCACGCCCGCGTCACCTGGGCCGCTGGCCGAGATCTCGCCGGCGGTGGAGCAGCCCACGAGCGGCACGCCGGGTGCGACGTCGGCGATCCCGCCGAGCAACGCGCCGAGGTCGTAGCGGTCCGAGGTGAAGACGATCACCAGACGCGCGTCGTCGCCCTGCATCGCCTCACGGGCGGCGTTCGCACCGGCCGAGCGCGAGTCGTCGTCGTCGCTGCGGCCGACGCCCAGCCAGCGTGCTCGGATGTCCACCTCGGGGTGCTCTTGAAGCCAGGTCATGCCTCTCCATCGACAGCCGGCGGCTGACCACAACGTGGGCCAGGCGATTTCATCGTCCTCCGGTCCACCCCGGTTGAGCCGATCCGACACTATGCCCCCTTTCGCGGTTTTCGATCCTCGGGGGACGAGGGCGCTACCCGAGCTCCAGCCGCAGCCCCGCCTGCGGCGCAGAGGCCGGGGGGCCGATGGCGGCCGTGACTGCCCGTGCCATCCCCCGCATGCCGGTGGCACTCGGGTGCACGGGTGCGGCCGCAGCCAGCGGCACCACCGGCTCGATCCACCGCAGGAGCGGCAGGGCGCACGCATCGTGGCCGATGCTGGGGGTGTAGGTGTCCACGTATGCCGCTCCGGCCGCCGCCGCCTCACCTGCGAGCATGCCGTTCAGCTCCCGCTGCTTGGCCCGGAGGTAGGGGACGTCGGCCGGGGCGAACGGCATCACCGGCCAGCACCCGGGTCCCTGCTCGGGAAGGATGGCCGGATAGCCCACCAGGTGGATCCGCGCCGTCGGCGCCCGGCGGCGGATCTCCTCGAGCACCACCGCCACCTTGGGACCAGTCGCGCGGATCCGGCGGCTGACCTCGTCGCCGGCCGGCCCCACGAACCGGTCCTGGCACGGCTGGCCGACCGGCGCCACGGCGACGCAGGCCTGGACGATCTTCGCGAAACCGATGTCGTTGCCGCCGATGCCGACGGTGACGACGTCGGCGGTGTCGTCCAGCGCCGCCAGCTGGGGGACGTTGGGCCCGCCTGGAACCGGCTGCGGGGCCCACAGATCCTCCGTCGTGGCACCGCCACAGCTCACGTCGCGGAGCACCAGGCCCAGGGCGGCCGCGGTGATGGCCGGGTAGTCGTGGTCGGAGCGGCCGCACCCGGCGGGGTCGGCCGAACGCGCCGGGATGCCCGGGCCGGCGGTGTAGGAATCGCCGAGTGCCACGTACCGGACGTCGTCCCCGGCGCGCGCTGCCAGCCCGGCACCGCCCAGGACGAAGGCGGCGGCGACTGCCGCCACCGCTCCGCCCCGCCACCACCGTCCCGCCCACCCCGTCGCGGTCACGTCGCACCTCCTTGGGTTCCGTCCTTCGTCGCAGAGTCTGCGCCAGCTCCGCCCCGCCGCGGGCTGCGCCCGACCCTTGCGCTCCGGGTGCAATGGCGGCGCCCTCGCGCCGCGGGTGCCGATGCTCGGCGCTACGCCTCCGGCGCGGCGGTGGCGCCGACCTCGGTGCGCCATCCCGGCTCGCCGTCCGTGGCGAAGCGGAGCACCCGCTGCGGGAACGGGATCTCGATCCCGGCCTCGCCGAGGGCCCGCTTGACGGCGAGGGCCACGTCGGTGCGGACGCGCCACAGCGTGTCGCTGTCGGGTGCGTGCCAGTACCGGACGGCCATCGTCACGCCCGACTCCCCGAACTCCTGCACGTGGACCTGGGGCGCCGGCCTGGCCAGCACGCCCTCGGTCGTGCGTACGGCGTCGCCCACCGCCTCCAGAGCCTTTTCGAGGTCAGCGGCGTAGCTGACGTCGACCGCCAGCGTCGTCCGTCGCCGACCGTGCGCCGTGTGGTTGGTGATCGGGTTGCTCAGCACCTGGGCACACGGGACCATCACCCGCTCGCCGTCGTAGGTGCGCAGCACCACGGTCCTGAAGTTGACGTGCTCGAGGATGCCCTCCCCGCCGCAGACGGCGACCTGGTCGCCACGGCGGAAGGGCCTGCGCAGCTGGAGGATGAGGCTCGACAGCACGTTGGCGAGGATGCTCTGGCTGGCGAAGGCGATGGCCAGACCGCCGATGCCCAGAGCGCCGACCAGCGGCCCCAGGCGCAGGCCGATGACCCCCAGGGCGTACACCATGGCGACGGTCATCAGCACCGCCCCGACGAACCGCCCGACCGCTTCGGCCGCTGCATCGTCGTCCTCGGGGTGCCCGGCGGCCCGCTCGACGACCCTGCGCACCACGGCACCCAGCACACCGCCGACGACGACGATGACTCCGGCCACGATCCAGTCGCGCGCCGTGAGGGATCGGCTGACTATCGCGTCGTTCGACGCGGCGGCCACGAGCGAGCGCACCCGGATCTCCTACCCCCGGCACCGGCCTCGCATGCCCGGCCCCACATCCGGCGCCGCCGTGGGCGGCTGGCGGCATACGGCGAGGGGGGCCGCGCCGTAGGACCTGGCGCCATGAGACGGGTGCGCGCCGCTGCCGCCGGCCCTGCCGCCGTCGTCCTGCTGTGGTCGACGCTGCCGGCGGCGTCGATCCACTCGGGGTTCCCGTTGCTCGGGCCACGCCCGCTCAGCTGGCTGGCCGCCGACCCGGCATCGGCAGCCCTCTTTCAGGCCGGGTTGGCCGGCGCGGGTCTGCTCCTCGTGGTCTTTCACGGCCATGTGCGCGCTCGGTATCCAGTCGGCCCCTGGTTCAGCGTCGCCATGCTGACCGGCCTGGCCGGGCAGATGGTCGCCGCCGTCGTTCCGATCTCCGGCGCCGACCTCGCCCACCACGTCCACACCGTCGCCGCGCTCACTCTCGGCGCGTCCCTGCCGGTCCTGATGTGGCTCTTCGCCGATGCCCAGCCGGCCGGCGCGTGGCGGCGGCGAGCCCGCCACCTGGCGTGGGCCGAGGTCATCGCATCCATCGCCGGGCTCGTCCTCTCCCGCCGGTCGGTCGCCGCCCTGGCGGAGGTCCTGCCTGCGGCGGTCTTCCACGTCTGGGTCGTCGTCACCGCGGTCTCGGCGGGGCCGGGCCCCCGGAAACCGCGGCTGGTCACCGGCAGGGAACACACTGTACCGGTCCGGTGTTGAGCTGCTTGCACTTGCAACTACTTGGAGGCAACCACGATGCCCGCCGTCACCGCTGACACGCTCACCCTCCCCAGGATCGACGCGCCGTCGCCGGCCGCCGTCGACCGCCCGGTGCGCTCGGTCACCACGGCGCCCGCCGGGTTCGAAGGGGAGGGATTCCCGGTCCGGCGGGCCTTCGCCGGGGTCGACCGTCGCGAGCTCGACCCGTTCATCCACATGGACCAGATGGGCGAGGTGAACTACGCGCCGGGCGAGCCCCGCGGCACCGACTGGCACCCGCACCGCGGCTTCGAGACCGTCACGTACATGATCGACGGGACGTTCCGGCACCAGGACTCGCACGGGGGCGGCGGCGTCATCCGGAACGGGGCCACCCAGTGGATGACGGCCGGCGGCGGCATCCTGCACATCGAGACGCCGCCGGAGGAGCTCGTGGTCAGCGGGGGCACCTTCCACGGGGTGCAGCTGTGGGTGAACCTCCCGGCCAAGGACAAGATGGTGGCGCCCCGCTACCAGAGCCTCGAGGGCGACGAGGTCAGCCTGCTCTCGTCCCCCGACGGCGGCGCACTGGTCCGCCTGATCGCCGGCGATCTCGCCGGCCACCGCGGCCCCGGGTCGACCTACACCCCGATAACGGTCGCCCACGCGACCCTGTCGCCCGGTGCGGAGCTGGTGGCGCCATGGCCATCCGAATTCAACGCCGTGGCCTACGTCCTCTCCGGAACCGGGACGGTGGGGGCCGAGGGCCGGCCCGTCGTGTCCGGGCAGCTGACCGTGTTCGGGCCCGGCGACTCGCTCACGTTGACGGGCGGCCGATCGCAGCCGTTGGACGTCCTGCTGCTCGGCGGCCTGCCGATCCGGGAGCCCATCGCTGCGTACGGGCCTTTCGTGATGAACACCCACTCCGAGCTCGTCCAGGCGGTGGAGGACTTCCAGGCGGGGAGGCTGGGCACCGTCCCCGCCGACGGTCTCCGGCCGTACCGCCCGTAGCAGCGCTCCGCACCGACACAGGCCTCAGCTCCGACCCCTACGCTCCCGAGAGGTCGGGCGTCCCGGCGGGAAAGCGATCCACCCGCCGCAGGTCGGGGAAGAGGAGCCCCCAGGCGGCGGCGACGACAAGGGTCGCGGCGCCACCGAGCACGACCGCTCCGGACGGTCCCAGGAGCTGGCCGGCCACGCCCGACTCGAAGGCGCCGAGCTCGTTGCTCCCCCCGATGAACACGTTCTCAACGGCCAGCACCCGGCCCCGCTTGTCCCCGGGAGTGACGAGGGGGACGAGGGTGGCCCGGACGAACACGCTCACGGCATCGGCCGCCGACAGCAGGACCATGGCCGCGAACGCCACGGCGTAGCTCCTGGTGACCCCGAGCACGATGGTGAACAGGCCGAATGCGGCGACCACGAGGAGAAGGGCGGGCCCGACCCGTCTCTCGAGGGGACGGCGGGTGAGCGCGAGCGTCACGGCGCCGGCTCCGAGGCCGCCCGCCGCCCGGAGCCAACCGAGCCCGGCGGCGTCGACGCCGAGGCGGTCGGTGGCGATGGCCGGAAGCAGCGCCACGGCGCCGCCGAACAGGACGGCGAACAGGTCGAGGGACAGGGCGCCGAGGAGGACGGGTACCCGGCGGATGAAGCGGAACCCCTCCACCGCGTCGCGAAGACCGGCCCTCAGCGGCGTCCCGCCGGCTGGTGACCCGGCCACCGCCGGCGCTCCGGCCGCCGCCAGGGCGTCGCCCGGCGACGCCGGTTGGACGGCGGCGGCCACCGACGTCCGCCCCGCATCGGTCGCCCGCAACGGCCGCACCACCAGGAGCGCAGCGGCGGCCACGAGGAGCAGCCCGGCTGCGGCGGCGTAGGGCAGCCGCACGTCCACGGTGTAGAGCACACCTCCCAGGACGGGCCCGGCCACGAGGGCCGACTGCCAGGCGAACGAGAAGCGGGCCACGAGCCAGGGGAGGCGATGGGGCGGGACGATGTCGCTCAGCAGGGCGCGTGACGCCGGTGCCGCGAAGGCCCTGGCGATGCCGAACCCGAAGACGAGGCCGAAGATCGGACCGGCTGCCGTGGGGTGGGAC
Organism: Acidimicrobiales bacterium; assembly: GCA_036262515.1. Classification (GTDB taxonomy): domain Bacteria; phylum Actinomycetota; class Acidimicrobiia; order Acidimicrobiales; genus JAHFUS01. The sequence continues at coordinate 35,517 of DATAIT010000031.1, forward strand.
CCGGCGTAGAGGCTGAGGGCGACGGCGACCACGGCCTCGGCGGCCAACGCCGACGATGCCACCCGACGGCGGTCGTGGCGGTCGGCGACGGCGCCGGTCACGAGCACGAGCAGGGCGGCGGGAGCGAACTCGGCCAGCCCCACCAGTCCCAGGTCGAGCTCGCGCCCGGTGAGGTCGTACACCTGCTTGCCGAGCGACGTCACCTGCGCGGCGGTCGCCGCCATGCCACAGAAGACGCTGACGAGCAGCGCCACCACCGTGCGGTCCGGGGCTGCCGCCGGCGCCGCGCCCCGGCCGTCGTCCTCGATCCCGGCTCGCGTCACGGCCGGTGCACGCTACTGCTCGAAGCCCCTCGCCCCCGCGGTCGATTCTCGCGAGGCGATCCCCGAGACGCCGTCCGGGGCGCCGGCTGCCTGCACATCCGCCCCTGTGGGGCCTACCCGCGCCTCCCGGTCGGAAACGCTCGGTGGGAGGGGTGCACCGGCACTGGCAGCGGCAGACCGATTACCACTCGTCCCGGAACGATCCGTCGGGGGGGACGGCCGCGCAGTCGTTGTCGGCGAAGCGCAGCTGGTCGATGCCGCCCGTCGTGCGGATCCAGTAGCAGCGCCCGGACCCGCTCTTGGCACCGACGAGAACCGTGTCGTTCGGCACCTCGACGTAGGGGAGGAGCTCCACGTACACGACGTTGCCCTTCGGGTTGAGCGCCGACAGGACCGTGGTGAACGAGAGTGAGGAGTCGACCGCCGACAATCGTGCGCCGTCATCGGTGAACTGCTCACCATCGGCGTAGACGATGAGCTCCGTCACGTGGGCGTTGCGCACGTTCGACTGGGCGGCCCGGTCGCTCGCCCGCTCCCTGGCCCCCAGGAACGTCGGGACGGCGATGGCGAGCAGGATGCCGATGATCATCACGACCACCATCAGCTCGATGAGGGTGAACCCCTCCTCCTGCCCGACGCTCGCGTGCTGGCGGACCTTCATGGATGACGATCGGCACGAGAGCCCCCGACCTTGATCTTCCAACGGGGCATTGCCAGGTTTGGTTGACTTGAACGACGTGGCCGACGAACGCCGCACCGGCGAGATCGTCGCCGCCGAGGAGGCGGCGATGCTGGCACGGGTCGCGGGCGGGGACCGGGGCGAGCCGTTGGAGGAGCTGTTCCGTCGCTACGCCGGGCGCCTCTACACCCTCGGTCTGGCCCTCCTGGGCGACAACGGACTGGCCGAGGAGCTGGTGCAGGAGAGCTTCGTCCGTGTGTGGCGCCAGGCGGCGCGATTCGACCCGGCGCGCGGCTCGGTGGGCACGTTCGTGTTCGCCCTCGCCCGGCGGATCGCCGTGGACCTCTGGCGCCGCCCCTCCTCCCGCCCCCTGATCGCCGGCCTGGCGGTCGACCGGGCGCCGGCGCGGTCAGCCGACCCGGCGCCGGAGGTCGTCGACGGCGTGGTGGTGCGCCGGGCGCTCGACGCCCTGTCGCCCGCCCACCGGGAGGTCATCGAGCTCTCCTACGGCGGAGGGCTCACGCAGGCCGAGATCGCCCGCAGGGTCGGCGTGCCCCTCGGCACCGTGAAGACCCGCACCTATCACGCCCTGCGGGCGCTCAAGCAGCAGCTGGAGTCCCAAGGTGTCGATGCCTGACCACGCCATCCCCCACCCCGACGTCGCCGGCTACGTGCTCGGCGCCCTCGAGCCGATCGAGGCGGAGCAGTTCTCCGCCCACCTGCGAGGCTGCGACCACTGCCGGAGCGAGGTGGCCGAGCTGGCATCGCTGCGCACGGTCCTCGACCGGGCCATGCCCGCTCCGGTCCTGCCGCCGAACCTGGCGGAGCGGACCTTCGCCGCCATCGAGCAAGCGGCGAGGGACAGCGCGGCGCGGCGGACGGGACCAGCGCCGGCTGCGCCGCTCCGGCAAGGCCGCCGGACCCGTCGGGTGGGGCCGATCGCAGCGGCGTTGGCCGGCGTCGCCGCCCTGGTGACCGGACTGGTCCTCATGACCGACTCGTCGCCACCCACGCGCCAGGTCGTCCTCCTGGCGGCCGACGGTGGGGCGGCCCGGGGGGTCGTCCACCTGCACCGGGAGGACGCCGGCGTGGTGATCGAGCTGGCCGTGCGAGGGCTCCCCGTCCCGCCCGAGGGCTCCTTCTACGAGTGTTGGTACGTGGCCGGCGACGACACGCCGGACCACCCCGCCCGGGTGACGGCCGGAACGTTCACGGTCGCCCCTGCAGGCACCACCGAGGTGCAAATGACCACGGCCGCCGGCCATGAGCTATTCCCGGGCATCGAGGTCACCTTGGAGCCCGGCGACGGCGATCCGCGCCGGACCGGGCCGGCCGTCCTGCGCTCCGCCCCCACGACGCACGACTGACGCCTGGTCGGTTGAACCGAACCGGGTGCTCAACCCGTATCGGGACACATGCCGCCACGCCTCCGTCCCCGCCGCCCTGCGTCCGTCCTCGCCCTCGCCCTCGTGGCGGCCGTCCTGGCGCTCACGCACCTCGGCGCCGCTTCGGCGGCCACTGTCGGCGTGACCGTGGCCGACAACACGTTCACACCCGGCTCCGTCACTGTCACCGCCGGCGACACCGTCGTGTGGACCGACAGCGGGGCGAGGCCCCATACGGTCACCGCCGACGACGGCTCGTTCGACTCCGGGACCCTGTCGACCGGTGCCACGTTCAGCCGGACGTTCGACACGCCCGGCACCATCCCCTACTTCTGCAAGATCCACGGCGCCGCAGGCGGCATCGGCATGTCGGGCACCATCGTCGTCCTGGCCGCACAGGTCACGACGACGACCGCAGCGACCACCACCAGCTCGACGCCGGCGACCACGACCACGGCCGCGCCTCCCACCACCTCGGCCGGCAGCCCCGCAGGCACCGCCGCCAACGGCACGACGACGACCACGACCCGCCCGACGGCTGTGCTGTCCGCGACAGAGGAGCGCCCACCTGCCGCCGCCCAGCCGGCGAGGCTGGCCCGGACCGGAACGCCCACCGGAGCCGTGGCGGCGATCGGCTTGGCCCTCGTCCTCAGCGGCGCCGTCGTCCTGCGCGTACTGCACCGGGGAGCCGGCACCGGCGGACCGCTCCGACGCTGACCCCGGGCCTCTCGCCCGGCATCCCGTTCGGACGGGCGGCAGGGCCGTGAGGGCAGGCGTGATCCCCCAAATGCCCGAATTGTTCTGGCGTTGGGCAAGAGTTGATCAACCCGGCTCCGGTCGGCGACGACAGGTTGGCCATGACCAAGTACGTCGCTACCGTCGGTTTCTTCCTCGCCGCCTGCTTCGCCTTCGTCCCAGCCGCAGAGGCCGCCGACTGTGGACTGCTCGCCCTGCTCTCCCCGTGCACACCGGTGACGCAGCCTGCACCGGCCCCCCTGCCGCTGCCCCTGCTCGACACCACGCCGACGACCGTGCCCGTACCCGATCCCGCCCCCGCCGCCGTCCCAGTGGCGGCGCCGGTCGCCGTACCGGTTGCCCAGAAGATGGCGCTGCCCGACGCCGCCGACCGCCTCCTCCAGCTGGTCAACGGAGAGCGCGGGCGCGCCGGCATGCCGGCCCTGTCCTCGAGCACGACGATCGCCGCCATCGCCACCGGCCAGAGCATGGCCATGGCGGAGCGCGGCGACATCTGGCACAACACCGCCTACTTCACCACCGCCACCCACCGCCTGCTGAACGCCAAGGCTCTCGGCGAGAACGTGGCGATGAACGGGTCGCTCGACGATGCCCACAGCCGGCTCATGGCGAGCCCCGGGCACCGGGCCAACATCCTGAACGCTGGCTTCGACACCGTGGGCATCGCCGTGGTGCGGGACGCCAGCGGGATGCTCTACATCACCCAGGACTTCGCGGACACGAACGGCCAACCGGCGGCGGCCGCCGCACCGGCCGCGGCCAAGGCACCGGCCGCCCGGCCCGCCACGGGCCCGGCGGCGACCCGGAGCGCGCCAGCCGCCACGGCCGGCACCGCCGCCGGCGGGACCGGGCCCGCGGCACCGTCGTTCGTGGCCGCCGCCGCTCCGGGCAGCGCGCTGGCGGCGGGGGTCGACGCAGCGGCGGGCGACAGCTCGGCGCCGCCCGCCCGCTACCTCTCGATCGGGCTGTTCGCCCTCGCCCTCCTCGCAGGCGTCGCCACCGCCGGGACGCAACTCGGGACCTCCGCCCTGGCCCGACGATGATCCCGGTCCGCAGCGCCCGCGTCACCAGCACGGACGCCGAGCTGGTGGCGGCGGCGGCCGACGGTCAGCAGTCCGCCTTCGCCGAGCTCTATCGGCGGCACAGGGACAAGGCGGGGCGGGCGGCGCAGGTGGTGGCGAGCAACACCGAGGACAGCGCCGACGCCGTGTCCGACGCCTTTGCCGCCGTCTTCCGCATCGTCCGGGCCGGCCGGTTCCCCGCCGGCGCCGACTTCGGCGCCTACCTCCTCACCGCCACCCGTCGCAACGCGATCGATCAGGTGCGCCGGGCCGCCCGCACCACGCTCCACCCCCACCTCGACCGGGGCGAGTCGGCCGACATGCGCCCGTCCGGGCGCGTGGTGGCCGTCGAGAGCGCGGCGATGATGGCCCAGGCCTTCGGCGGGCTCAGCGCGAACCTCCGCACGGTGCTGTACTTCACCGAGGTCCTCGAGATGCCGCTGCGTGAGGTCGCCGCCGTGCTCGGCATCACTCCGAACGCCTGCGCCCAGCGGGCCGTGCGGGCGCGTGCCCGGCTCCGCCAGCGCTACCTGCAGGCGCACGTCGCGCCCTCGGCCGACCGGGCCTGCCGGGCCACCGTGGCCAATCTGGGCGCCTACGTGGGCGGGGGGCTGGCGGATGGAGCCCGGGAAAAGGCCGACGCCCACCTGGCTGCCTGCGAGACATGCCGCCACCGGGTGGTCGAGCTGCGCCACATCGGATCGGTGCTCCGGAAAGCCGTGCCCCGCGAGGTGGACGGCACCGCCGGAGCTCCGGCTACCAGGTGACACCTCCCGCCCGGGTGCGCCGGCGGGACGACACGGGCACGAGGGCAGCGAGCGAGGGCCCCGGCTGGCGGAGCGGCACAACGCCCCCGCCGCAGGAGCGGGCGGGGGCGTTGCCAGAGCTCTTCGCCCGGCCGCCGGAGCGGGCGGGGCAACCGGCCGGGGCCTGAGGGGCCCCGGCAAGGCACTAGGCCAGCGTCACGGGGCCGTCGTCGCGCCGGCGACGCGTGGTGACCACCAGCATGGTGCCGGCCAGCACCAGGGCGACTGCGCCGATCGCCATCGGGACGACGTCGGACCCGGTGCGGGGAAGCGTGTCCGCAGCCACCGCCGGAGCGGGGGGCGCCTCGACGACGACGCCCTGGACGGCGGGCGGCGAGCCGGCCTGCGCGGACGCAACGCCAGGAAGGAGCGCCAGGGCCGCCAGGGCCAGAATCGCAACGGCCAATGTGAAACGACGTGTCATCGAAGACCCCCACCACGAACGGGAACGGACTTCATTCTGACGCATAGCGTGGCGCTTGTCGAGCGCGCGCCCAAAGAAACCACTCTCCGCGCACTGAATGCCCGGTTACCGGCCCCGGCGGAGCCGGTTCAGCAGGCCCCCCAGCGGTCGATCGGCGCCCACCCGGAAGGTCCGGGGGCGGTCCATGGTGACGGTGGCGCTGGCCGACCCCGGCGCCGACGCGGTCGTTCCCGGGACCGTATCGACGGCCTCGTCCACCCTGACCCTCCATCCCGGCGCCAGCGAGACGGACAGCGTGGCCTGGTCGGGGGTCACGGTCGGCTGGCGCAGGACGTCGGCGCTGTAGTCGCCGCTGCGGATCCTGCCGCGCATCTGCAGGGTGACGGTGCGGGTGGACATCGACTGCACCGACACCAGCGCCGAGTAGACGCGGCGACCGAGCTCGTTCTGGCGCGACACCTGGAGCACCTGCCCGTCGTCGACCGTCATCGTGCGCAGCTCGAGCGGGCTGTACACCGACAGCAGGAGCAGGTTCTCGCCGAACGCGGTCTGCGGCTGGCCGGGCGCGGCGAAACCGCCGAAGCCGATGACGGAGCGGGGCAGGCCATCAGTCGGCGCGTCGTTGCGCAGCTGCACCTCCAGCGTGGCCGACACGTCGCCCGTCGCCGGGTCGAACTCGGCGTCGTAGCTGTAGGCGCGGTGGAGGAACCAGTCGATCTTGTTCCCGTCGAAGTTCTGCGTGACGACACCGACGAAGTCACCACGCACCGGAGGCATCACCCCCGCCGCCCCGATGCGCTCGAAGAAGCGCTGCTCGGCCGGATGCGTGCTGGCCAACTGCAGGTGGCGGCCGGCCACCGCCGGAGCCAGGGCGTCGGCGACCTTTCGCGGCGACGGCAGCGTCGTCGACGTGAGCCGCAGGAACACCGTGCGCGAGGCCACGTCGAGGAAGTCCACCCGCTCGGCTTCCGCCGACTCGCCGAACCGGACGTACTGGTCGTGCAGCAGCAACCTGGGGGCGTTCTCGGCGGTGAGCTGCTCCCCGCCGCCCTCCACCGACACCGGTCCGGTGAGGCGCAAGAGGGCGGCGAAGGCGAAGGGATCCAGGCTGATGACCCCGTCGACGGGAGCCCCGCCGGACTGCGGGTACAGCTCGGCGATCACCTGGGCAACTGACGGGAAGTCGGGCGACATCGTCACCGTCTGCCAGTAGAGGTTGGGCTTGAAGGGGGCGTAGCGGCGGACGTAGTCGGCCGGTCCGGAGATGCGCCGGGCCGAGGGTGTGCCACTGGTGTTCAGCTCCTGCGTACGCCCGAAACGGCCGAGGGCGAGGTGTCCGTCCTCGGCCACCAGCTCACCCCAGTTGCCGATGAGACCGCCGCTGGCGCGCGCTTCGGCAGGGTTCTGGACGGCGATGAAGTACCGGCGCGGCCCGTCGCCGCCGAGCAGCGCTGGCGCGTTCCGCAGCGCCAGCACGGCCGTCCCGGTGCGGTCCGACGCCGACCGGACCCGCTCCGTCAACTCGTCGACCCGGTCGGCGACCGGCGTCACCAGCCACGGCGACCGTGCCTCCCCCAAGCTGCGGCGGCTGCGCACCAGGCTGGCCATCGCCGCCTCCAGCGGGGCGCGCACACGCTCCAGGGCGCGGAGGTCGAAGCCCCCGTTGGAGAGCCGCAGGCTGTCGGGGTCGGCCTCACGGGCGGCCCGCGCGCCGGCCCCGGCCAGGTCGGCTCCTGCTCCCGCCAAGGTGCGCAGCGCTCGTGCGTGCTGGCCCACGAAGGGCACGGCCAGTGCGGGGCGGGTCCACCATGCCCCGATCGAGCGATCCGCCTTCTCGAAGGCCGAGGCGGCGCGACCGAAGCGGTCGGCAGCGACGGCCCGGTCGGCCTGCTCCGCGGCGCGAAGGCCGTCGCGCGCCGCGTGCACGCCCTCGTCGACCGACGAGCGGGCGCCCAGGGCGCCGGCCAGCCCGAGACCGGCGGCGACGGCCGACAGCACGATCGAAGCAGCCGTCGCCCGCGCCACGATCCGGCGCGTCGCGGCCGAGGACCGGGCCAGGCCCGTGAGGAGCACGGGCGCGAGCACGCCGGCCGCAACCAGTGCCGACGTCCCGGTCGGCGCTGGCCACTCGAGCCGCAACGCCGCCTGGGCCAGACCGGCGGCCGACAGCGCGGGCAGGACGGGCGCCGCCCGACCTGCGGCCAGCACGGCGGCCGACAGCCCCAGCGCGGCGCCACCGGCCACGGCGGCGGGCGACGACCCACCGCTGCTCACCACGGCCACGACGCCCCCGACGACGCACGCCGCAGGCCCCGCCCGGAGTCCGGCACCGACCATCGCCGCGCCCAGCAGGCCGGCCAGCACCACGTCGGACACCACGGACCCCGTCGGCCCGACCCCGGAGACCGCCGCCCCCACCGCCGACGCGGCGGCCACAGCGGCGACGAAGGTCGACGTGGGCACGAGCGCGCCCGGCGATGCGCCCCGCACGATTGCCGCTCCCAGTGCGAAGCCGGCGGCGATGGCGAGAACTGCGAGCAGCGGGCGACCTCCTGGCGCGGCCGGCCCGCAGGCCGGAGCGCTCGATCCTACGTTCGTCGCTCCGCCCGCACCCCCGCCTGCTCTTCCGCTCCTATGCTCGATCGATGCGCGTGGTCGTCACCGGCGGGGCCGGGTTCATCGGAGCCAACCTGTGCCGAGTGCTGGGCGACGTTCCCGGCGTCTCGGAGGTCGTCGTGATCGACGATCTCTCCACCGGCTTCGCGTCGAACCTCGACGGCCTCGCCCACGTCGAGCTGGTGCAGGGCACCATCCTCGACGCCGACGTGCTGGACAAGGCGTTCGTCGGCGCCGAGGCCGTCGTGCACCTGGCGGCCCGGTCCTCGGTCCCCCGGTCGCTCGACGACCCGGTCGCGACCCACGCGGCCAACGCCACCGGCACGCTAGAGGTCCTCGAGGCGGCGCGGCGGGCCGGCGCTCCCTACGTCGTGCTGGCGTCCTCCTCGTCCGTGTACGGCGCCAACCCGGCCCAGCCGAAGTCGGAAGACCTCACCCCCATGCCCATGAGCCCCTACGCCGTGAGCAAGCTGGCGGGCGAGTCCTATGCGCTGGCCCACGCCACCTGCTTCGACCTGCCCGTCCTGGCCCTGCGGTTCTTCAACGTGTTCGGCCCCCTCCAGGCACCCCACCACACGTACGCGGCGGTGGTTCCGGCCTTCATCGACGCCGCCCTGGCCCGACGGCCCCTCCCCGTGTACGGCGACGGCCTCCAGACGCGCGACTTCACCTACGTGGACAGCGTGGCCGGCGTGCTGGTCGACGCCGTGACCCGGCGGGTCGTGAGCCCCCGTCCGGTCAACCTCGCCTTCGGCACGCGCGTCACCCTGCTGGAGCTGATCGCCGAGCTCGAGGCCATCCTGGGCCACCGGCTCGACGCCCATCACCTCCCGCCCCGCGCCGGCGACGTCCGGGCCTCGCAGGCCGATCAGACCCGCCTCCACGCCCTGTTCCCCGAGGCCCGCCGCGTCGACCTGGCCACCGGTCTGCGGGCGACGCTCGAGTGGTTCCGCTCGACCGGGTCCGGTGCTGGCTCCGGCACCTGACCGGGACCGCAACGCGCGACTAGCCGGAACGGGCACGGGCGGGCACCCCGACGACCACGAGCCTCTCGCCGACGTCGCGCGTCACGACCGCGCCGGCGCCCACGAACGTTCCCCGGCCCACGCCGAGGTTCTGGAGGATGACCGCATTGCTGCCCACGGTGACGTCCTCGTCGAGGCGGACGGTGCCGGCCACGTTGGCGCCGGGGTACACGGTGACGAAGTCCGACAGCACGGCGTCGTGGCCCACCGTGGCGTTGTACTGGACGTGCACGTGGGCGCCCAGCCGCACGCTGCTCGACACGTGCGCCCCGGCCATCACCACGCACCCGGGACCCACCGTCGTGTCGGGCCCGATCACGGCACGGGGGTGAACGACAGTGGCAACCTCGAGGCCCTGGGCGACCAGGAGACCGGCCAGGCGCCGGCGGGCCGCCGGGTCGGCGATGCCGATCACGAAGGCGGCGCCGGCCGGCGCCTCGGACGGCGCCAGCACGGGCAGGCCGCGCACGGTGGACCCCGCGAGCCGGTCGTCGAGGAATCCGGCCGCTCCGGCGCCCGACGCCAGGGCCACGTCGAGCGTCTCCCGGCCCGCTCCACCCGCACCCACCACGTACAGCGCCACGCCCGACATCCTGCCGGGCGCCGGTATCGTCCGGGCGCATGGTCGATCGACGCGGCGGCCGCCCCGGCCGGCGGCCTCGTCGCCCAACGAGCGGCCGGTGAACCGGCGGTGAGCGTCACGTGCAGCGTCATCGTGCCGACCCACGACCGGCCCGCCATGCTGGCGGACGCAGTCCTGTCGGTGCTGGGCCAGCGGGTCAGCACCGTCGAGTGCATCGTGGTCGACGACGGGAGCCGGCCGCCGGTCGATCTCGCCGGCGATCGGCGGCTCGTCGTCCTCCGCCGACCCGATGCGGGCGGGCCGGCGGCGGCGCGCAACATGGGTCTGTCGGCGGCAACGGGCGACGTGGTCGCCTTCCTCGACGACGACGACGTGCTCGTGCCCGAGCGCCTCGACCTCGCCCTCGCCGGGCTCGAGCGGGCGCCGGTGGCGATCTGCGCCGACGCGCCGCTCGACGACCCGGGGGCGTCGGGCAGTGGCCGGCGGCTCGAGGGGCGGGTGCACGACGTGATCCTGGACGCCACGACGCCCCAGCTCGGCGCCACGGCCGTCCGGCGCAGCGACGTCGTGGCCTTCGACGAGGCGTACCTGGGGTGCGAGGACGTCGACTGGTGGCTGCGGATGAGCGAGCGCGCCGCCGTCACCACCGTGGCCAGGGTCGGGCTCCTCGTCCGCCGCCACGGCGGCGACCGGGGCCTGGCAGGCACGCGCGCCCGCATCGACGGCAGCCTGCGGCTGCTCGACCAGCACGGCGCCTACTTCGCCACCCATCCGCGGGCACTTGCCTTCCGGTGGCGGCGGATCGGCATCATGGCCGCCTCCGTCGGCGATCACGCCGAGGCACGGCGGGCCCAGGTCCGATCACTGCGAGCTCGTCCCAGCGTCCGCTCGGCGGTTCACCTCGCCCGCACCCTTCGAGCGTGACGGAGAACGCCGGTCCGGCGGCACCGGCTCTCGGGCGCCGCCTCGATGCGGCCGGCATCGGACTGGTCGTGGCGTCGGTCGCCTGGACGGCATGGACGGCCCGCGCGTCGATCGCCGACGCCGCGCCGGTCGCCGCCCTCCAGACCGGCTGCGCCGCGGCCTACGCGACCGCCCGGTGGGTGTCCGTGCGGGCGCGGGCGGCGGTGCCGCTGGCCGCGCTGGCCCTCGGCGGCGGCGTCCTCGTCCTCGGGACCGTGCTCCCCCGCCTGGGTCGTACCGGGTACGAGAACGCCGATGCATCGCTGTGCGTGCAGCTGGCCATCGCCGGCGCCATGGCGGCGCGTGCGCTGCACCCGGGACGACCGGCGTGGGCGGCCGGCGGGGTGGCCGCCGTGTTCGCCCTGGCCACCGGCCTCAGCGGCTCGGTCGCCGCCATCGTCGCCCTCGCCCTGGTGGCCCTGCTGCGCACCGCCGGTGCGGCACGCATGCCGGCATTGGCCGTCGGCCTCGGCGCCATCGCGGTGGTCGCCGTCGTGGCCGGAACCGCCTTCGTCGCCGTGGCCCGTGTCTCGGGTGTCGCGCCGGGCGTCGTGGCCGACGTCGGGCACGCCGCCGACGCCCGGCGGGTGGCGCTGTGGGCCGACGCCGCCTCCATCGCCCATGCCCACCCGTGGGCGGGCGCGGGCCCGGGGCGGTTCGAGCGGCTGAGCCCCACCGCGCGACAGGACCGCGACGCCCGGTGGGCCCACAGCGACTTCCTCCAGCAGGCGGCCGAGGGCGGCGCCGTGGCCATGGCCCTGCTGCTCGCAGCCTTCGGTTGGGGGTTCGCCCGGGTGTGGGCGGCGGCGGTCGACGACCCCGCCGCCGTGCTCGGCGCCATGGCCCTGACCGCCCTCGGCATGCACGGGGCCGTCGACTACGTCCTGCGGTTCCCGCTGTTGACCATGACCGCCGTCGCCCTGGTCGGCGCCGCTACGGCTCCCCGTCCGGCTCGGGCAGCGGGAATCCCTGGTTGACGCCGCCGGGCCCCGTGATGCCCTCCCGTCGCACCAGGTTGAGGATGGTGCGGAACAGGATGCGCACGTCGAGGGCCAGGGTCCGGTTGTCGATGTACCAGATGTCGAGCTCGATGCGCTCGGGCCACGTGATGCTGTTGCGGCCCTTCACCTGCGCGTACCCGGTGATCCCCGGTCGCATCTCGAGGCGGCGTCGCTGATGGGCGCTGTAGTGAACCACCTGTTCGGGAAGGGTGGGCCGCGGCCCGATCAGGCTCATCTCGCCCCGGAACACGTTGAGGAGCTGCGGCAGCTCGTCAAGGCTGGTGCTCCGCAGCAGCGCACCCACCCTGGTCAGGCGGGCGGCGTCGGGCTCGTCGGGATACCGGGGAGGGCGCATGGTGCGGAACTTGGCGATGGAGAACTCCTCGCCATGCAGGCCGCTGCGCTGCTGGCGGAACAGCACGGGCCCGCCCATGGTCAGCCGGATGGCGACGGCGATGAGGGCGGCCAGCGGCGACAGCACCACGGTGGCCACCGTGGCCACGACGAGATCCACCCCCCGCCTCACGGGTGCCCCCAGGCGAGCCGGCGGCGACGGGCGACCAGCCGGTAGGTGTCGATCGAGGCCTGCGCCACGTCCCGCTGGTCGAAGGCATCCGCGGCACGTGTGGCGGCGGCCCGGCCCAGACGGGCGCGGAGGTCCGGGTCTGCCAGCAAGGTGTCGACGGCGGTGGTGAGGGCGGCCGCGTCGGCGGGCGGTACGAGCAGGACGTGCCGGTCGTGCTCGCCCACCTCGCGGCAGCCGCGGATGTCGCTCAGCACCATGGGCCTGCCACAGGCCGCCGCCTCCATGGCCGAGCGGGAGAACCCCTCCCGGTAGGACGGCAGGACGAAGACGTCGAGCGCCGAGTACACCGCCGGCATGTCGGAGCGCCCGCCCACGAAGTCGAGGCCGGCGGGCGACACGCTCTCGCCATCATCCGGGCCGACCCAGACGAAGCGGGCCTTGCCGGCGAGGGCACGGGCGGCGGACGCCAGCTCGTGCAGGCCCTTCTCGGCCACCCGGCGGCCGACGCCGCCGACCAGCAGCTCGTCCGGCCCAACGCCGAGCTCGGCCCGTACCGCGTCCCTGCCGTCCGGGTCGAACCGGAAGCGGGCGAGGTCCACGCCGTTGCCGACCACGCGTGCCCGGCGGGGCCCTACGAAGAATCGCAGGGCCCGTCGGTCGTCGGCGTTCTGGTACAGCTCGAAGTGGGCGAAGGCCGACGCCAGGGCCTCGACGCCGACGACGAGGGACCGCTTCAGTCGCCCATCGCCCTCCCGCATCCACAGGCCGTGGCAGGTGTCCACGACGACGGGGACGCCGGCCAGGCGGCCGAGGACGCGCCCGAGCACCCCGGCTTTGGGCGTGTGCGTGTGGAGGACGTCCGGCCGGAGTCTGCGGAGGGTGCGGTAGAGCTCGACGGCTGCGGCCGCGTCACTGCGCACGTCCCACGCTCTGGTGAAGCGCACGGAGAGGTGGGTGACGCCGATCGCCTCCACGGCCGCCACGTACGGACCGGGGGCCGAGATCCCCACCACGTCGAGGCCGGCCTCCACGTCCACCCGGAGCTCGCACGCCAGCAGCAGCGCCAGGCTCATGTCGACGGTGGTCAGGTGGGCCACGGTGACCCGACCGCCGTCAGGCATGGGCTCCCAGCCGCTTGGCCACCGTGACGGCGGCGCCGTACGCCCGCTCGGGCAGGAGCCGCCCGCACAGCTTGGCCGTGAAGAACTCGATGGGGTCGCTGCGCCGTACCGGGATCCGGCGCAGGACGATGGGATCGCAGCCGGGAAGGTTGCGGCCCAACCGGCCGGTGGCGGCCGAGCGGAACCGGGCCCGGAGCGCCTCGTGCATCGCCGGCACGTCGATCCCCCACGTGTAGGCGAAGTGCCGGGGCCGGGCACCTTCGCCCAGATGCGCCTCGACGGCGTCGGAGCACCGGTCGAGCTCGTCGGTGGTGAGGCCGTCCGGGCGGGGATGGGTGAAGGTGTGGTTCCCCACCGTGCACAGTCCCGACGCCGCCATCTCCGAGAGCTGCGCCCACGTCAGCCCGCTCCCTGCCTGGCGGGCGGTCGAGCCCTCCCAGTGCATGGTGGCGCCGACGTGTCCTGCGGCCAGGTACAGGGTGAACGGCAGGGCCCGATCCCGCAGGAGCGGCCAGGCGTGCTCGTGGACGTCGGCGAACCCGTCGTCGAAGGTCAGCACCACGCTGGGCCGGCGGTCACCGGCGTCGAGGCGGTCGAGGGCGACATCGAGTGGCACCACGTCGTGAGCCGTGAGCGCGTCCATCTGGGCCGCGAACGCCGGCGCCGGCAGGTCCCGCTCGTCGGGAGAGCCGCCGCCGACTCGGTGGTAGATCAGCAGGCTGGCGCCGCTGGCGGCGGCCCGGCCGCCCGCCCGCGAGAGCTGGCGCTTCAGGGCGGTGCGCATGGCCCTGCAGGGTAGGCCCGGTCGCCCGAGGCCACCGCGCCACCCGGGGGAAACGGGGACGGGGTTGGTCGGTTGCGACCGTTACGGCGCGACGGGAGCTAGCCGGCGACCTTCGAGCCGAGCAGCGGGGTGCCGTCGGCGGCGACGACGAAGCACGTGACGGCACGGTCGTCCTTGCTCGTCCAGCTGTCGTCACTCGGGACCAGGAAGGTGAGATCGAGGTTCCTCGCCGGGTCGTAGGCGCCGAAGGTGCCCTCCCAGCGAGACGCACACTGCTCGCCGGCACTCGACTGGACGGCGTCGACTCCGGGGAACGCGCCGTCGCCGGTGAGGGTGAGCTCGGCGTACACCTGGGCGTCGTGGGGCGAGTCGCACGGCACACCCTCGACGGAGACGACCTTCTGGGTGCCGGGGTCGGGAAGCTGCACGCAGTCTCCGTGCCGCACGGCGAAGGCACCCAGACCGCCGGACTCGACGATGGCGCCGGCGTCGTCGCGAGTGGTCTTGTCCTCCATCGCGTTCGTGCCGGCGAACACGGCGATACCGCTGGCCACGAGGCCGCCGATGACTCTCTTCGAGATGGACACGTGTCTCACTCCCCGTCTGGTCTGGCAAAGACCATCGGTTCGTGGGGGAGAGTTGATAGCGAGCCACGAAGAAAACGGGCCGTGACCGCCGCCACCCTTCAGGAGCCGGCCGCCGCCTCCGCGAATGCATCGAGGTAGTCGTCGGCGACGGGTCCGATGGCGAACTGCTCGGTACAGCGGCTCGCCGCCGACGCGCCCATCGCCATGCGCCGGGCGTCGTCGGCCAGGAGCGACGACACGGCGGCCGACGCGGCAGCGTCGTCACCGGGCGCCACCAGGACGCCGGACTCGCCGTCCACCACCACCTCGGCCACCCCGGCGATACGGTCGGCCACGACGGCCACGCCGCACAAACCCGCTTCGATCACCACCGCCGGCATCCCTTCCATGCCGTCGGGACGGCTGCAGAGCAGCAGCACGTCGGCGGCGCCGAGGACCACGCCGACGTCACCACGAGCGGGGAGCAGCCGCACGGTGGCGTCGCCGGCGGCGGCGGCCCGCACCGCGTCGGCCAACGGACCGTCACCGACGAGCAGGTGGACGCCACCGCCGTGGCCCGACCGGCTGGCGGCCGTGATGCGCAGGGCCCGCATCGGGTCCTTCTCCCATGAGAGCGAGCCGAGGGACAGCACGACGCGAGCGTCCGCTTCGACACCGACGGCGGCCCGGCACGCCGCCCGGTCGGGCCTGGCCATCCGATCCGGGTCGACGCCGTTCGGCACGGTCCGCACGCGCGGCGGCGGAAGTCCGAACACGTCGAGCGTCTCGTCGCGCACGGCCTCGGCCACGCACAGGACGAGGGCGGCGCGACCCATGAGCCATCGATGCCAGAGCCGGCGCGGGCCCGTGGTGATCGAGGGCGGAGCGGCGCCGATGCGCCGGTAGACGATGGGCCCGGCGCCGGCCAGCACGGCGGCGCGGAGGGCCTCGCCTCCGTGCGCGCACACGACGACCCCCCGACCCCGAGCGACGCTGCGGCGCAGTCCCCATACGGCCCACGCCGCCGCACGGGCGGCTGCGGGCGGGCACGCCAGCACGGTGGTGGGGGCGGCGAACTCGACCTTCGCGCCGCCGCCCCGGCGCAGGGCCACGACCTCCTGATGGGCGCCGCGATCGGCCAGAGCCCGGACCAGGTCGGCGGCGAAGACCTCGGCGCCGCGCCGCTGGTCCGAGGCCACGACGTGCACCACCCGCACGTCGGTCACGCCAGAGCCCGCTGGTACAAGCCGGCCATCTGGGCGACCACGGCATCGGCGGTGTACCGCTCGTCGAACCTTCGTCTCGCCGCCGCGATGGACGCGGCCGGCGGTTGCCGGAGCACGCCCACAACCGCCCGGGCGAGGGCCATCGGCTCGTCGGGCGGCACGAAGGCGGCATGGCCGTCCAGAACCTCACGGGTGGCGGGGAGGTCGCTCGTCACGACGGCGACCTCGAGCGCCATCGCCTCCAGCAGCGTCCCGCCCACACCTTCCCACCGCGACGGGAAGGCGAAGACGTCGGCGGCACACAGCAGGTCGGGGACATCGGAGCGGTCGCCGAGCAGGTCGGCACCGACGGCGGCCGCCCGGGCACGCACGTCGGCCGACGCCGAGCCGTCCCGCCCGGCGATCAGCAGGCGGGCGCCCGGCACCTCGGCGATCACCTCCGGCCAGGCTTCGAGCAGGACGTCGAGACCCTTCTGGCGCTCCTGGCGGGCGGCGGCGAACACCAGTGGCTCCTCGGGGCCGATGCCCAGGGCGGCACGCACCGACGCCCGCCGCTCGGGCGTCCGCGTGCCGAGGGCCTGGGGGTCACGCCCGCGCGGCACCACCTCGATGCGCGAGGACGAAAGGCGGAGCCGCCGCGCCATCTCGCGAGCCACGTGGTCGCTGATGGCATGGAACCGCCGGACCCTGCGCGCCGTCAGCATGTCGACGAGCTGCGACGTCCGGATCTTCCACACCGGCACGCCCGACCGGGTCAGATGGCCGGGGCCGTACGAGTCGTTCACCAGGCTGCACACCAGGGCCGGGCCCCGGCGCCCGACGGCCAGCCGGGCGGTGAGGTCGGCCTCGTACAGCGTGCTGTGCACGATGTCGGGACCGCGCTTTGCGACGACGGCGCGCAGCTCCACGGCCCGGCCCCGGCGCGTCGCGCTGGCCAGCACGGACACGGGTACGACGGCCTCCACGTCGGCTCGCACGCCCGGCCGGTCCAGCAGCGTCACGACCTCGAGGTCCATGCCGTGCGGACGGTAGGCGGGCGCCATGGCGGCGAGCGACCGCTCGGCGCCCCCGTTGGCCAGGCTCTCGATCACGTACAGGACCTTCACACGGGGCGCCGCTCTCGGGCGGCGGCGGCGCAGGTCACCGGGGCAGTATGAACGATCGCCTCCGGGCCGGCGCCGCGGCACGTGGGCAGGAACCGGCGCAGTGGCGGGTGCCGGCCCGACCTCAGACCTCGGTGACCGTCCAGTCGGCGTGGAGGTGGATCGGCGCCAGGCGCACGATGCCCACTGGGACGTGGTCGAGCGGCGGCCCGACCACGTCGAAGTGGCCGGTGGGATGCCACCGGGTGATGGCCCGTCCCCGATCGCCGTAGATGCCCAACCAGAGGTAGTACCGCCCGGCGGCGAACGGGAGCGAGGGGACCGTGCAGCGCACGTCCAGCTCCGCGCCGTCGATCTCGACGTCGTTCCTGAACAGGACCAGGGGGGACGCCGGGCCCTGGCTGATCCCCACCTGCAACGTGCCCGACCGGGGCTCGGGCGCCTGGAGCCGGATCTCGATGCGGAACGGCTCACCGGTGGTGACGGCGCCCCGCTCGACTCCCATGACGGCGGCTTTGAGCACCCGGACGTCGCCCTCGACGGCCGAGTCCTCCTCGGCCCCCTCCTCGATCCAGCGCCGGTACCCGGCCAGGACGTCGGCGGTGGCACCGATCTCCTCGACGACGCCCTTCTTGAGCCACAGGGCGGAGCTGCACATCGCCTCGACCGTCGCCAGGTCGTGGGAGACGTAGACGAGGGTGGTGCCCTGGGCCAGCACCTCGCGCATGCGGTCCAGGCACCGCTGCTGGAAGCTGGCGTCGCCCACGGCCAGGACCTCGTCGACCAGCAGCACGTCGGGCTCGAGAAATGCCGCCACGGCGAAGCCGAGACGCATCTTCATCCCGCTCGAATAGAACTTCACCTGGCGGTCGATGGCGTCCTCGAGCTCGGCGAAGGCGACGATGTCGTCGAAGCGGGCCGCGACCCGCGTGCGGTGCAGGCCGAGCAGCGAGCCGTAGAGATAGCAGTTCTCCCTGCCGGTGAGGTCGGGGTGGATACCCGACGCCACCTCGATCAGCGCACCCACCCGACCGACGGCCTCGATGGTGCCGGCGTACGGGTACATCACCTCGCTGAGGATCTTGAGGAGCGTCGACTTGCCGGACCCGTTCGAGCCGATGAACGCGAAGGATCCCCCCGGCTCGATCTCGAAGTTGACGTCGCGCAGCGCCCAGGTCCACGACTTCCGGGGCCCGTGCGTCCGGAGCCGCTCGATGTGATCGCGAATGAGCGACCGGCTGCGGTCGGGGCGGAAGCGCTTCCACAGGTGGTGGGCGGCGACCGTGCCGCTAGGCGACATCGGCCACGCCCGTCTCGAGCCGCTTGAACACCCGGTAGCCGACGAACAGCTGCACGGCCGAGCTCAGGGCGGCGATGACGACGAGGCCGGTGCGCGGAGCATGGCCTTCGAGCACGGCGCGCCGAAGCCCGTCGATGACGGGGGCGATGGGGTTGAGCGCCGAGTACACGCCGCGGAGGTTGGCCGGGACAACCTCGATCCCGTAGGCGACGGGCGTGGCGAACAACCCGACCTGGAGGAAGATGGGCAGGACGTGGCGCAGGTCGCGGAGGTACACCGTGAGCACGCCGAGGACCAACGAGACCGCCGTGGTGAACGCCAGCCCGATCAGCGCCAGAACAGGAATCCACACCGAGGTCGCCCGGGGCGCGTACCCGGTGACCACGAACAGCAGGCCGAGGACCAACGTCGCGATGGCGGTATCGACGCCGGCGCTGGCCACGCTGCTCAGGGGAAAGACCTCGCGCGGGCAGCTCACCTTGTTCAGCAGCGACATGTTCGTCACCAGGCTGAGCGCCGCCTGCGACACCGACGTCGAGAAGAACGTCCACGGCAGCAGGCCGATGTACGAGAACAGGGCGTAGGGAGCGCCTCCCGTGTCGACCTCGGCCACCCGGTTGAAGAACAGGGTGAACACGATCATGTACACGAGCGGGGTGATGACGGCCCAGGCGACGCCCAACGAGGCCTGCTTGTAGCGGGCACGCAGCTGACGCTCGGTGAGCGAGCGCACGAGCTCCCGGGCCCGCCACAGGTCGCTCAGCGCGGAACGCAGGGCGACGCGGCGGCGGAACCGCAGCTCGGGCGGTGGGACCTCTCCGAGGCCGCTGACGTCCGTCACCGGTATCCCGCTGCTGTGGTGGTCGATGGTCGCTCCATCCCGGTTCACCGCTGCTGGCAACCTTCAATCGTACGGCGGCGGATCGCCGGAGCCGACAACCGCGTCGCCCAGGGTGGCCCGGCGCTTCTTTTCCACGTCGGTGACACTCCGTGTCGTGTCGGGGACGAAGAATGGGGCAGAGCGGGCATCGGTCGACGGGGTTTACCGGCAGCGGGTCGGCCTGCCGTGGTCCGACGGGGACCGGCTCGGCTCTCTAGAAGAGCTCGATGTCGCCGAGCGAGAGGTCCCACGCCCGCGCGGGCGGGCGGCCACCGGCACCGACGCCCCGCCACGTGAGCACCGGACCCTCACCAGGCACGGGGACGAAGCCGCGCCAGCGCCGGGTACCGGTCGCCACCGCGTAGTCGGCACCGGAGACGACGAGGACCTCGCGGGCGAGACGGGCGGCCGCTCGGGCGTCGGCACCGGGCACCAGCACCTCGCCGATCATCACCTCCACGGCCGCACCGCGCCGGCGCAGGCGGAACAGGGCCAGGCCGGCGGCCGGCCCACCGACCCCGGTGAGGCCGCGGTAGGCGAGGGCGGGAAAGCCCGCGTAGCGCCAGCGCAGCACCTCAGGAGTGAGCCGCGTCCGCAGCCCCGTGGGCGGCGGCTGCGCCCGCAGCAGCCCGGCCACGGCGTCCTCGTCGGCGAGCACCTCGGCCGCGGGCAGGCCAGCGTCGCTCGGCACCGACCACAGGTCGGCCGTCGTCCGGGCGCGGGCCACGCGCGGCAGCGAGCGCACCGATGCCAGGCGCAGCTGCAACGCGACACGCCCGACGTCCTCCCACCCCATCTTCAGGTAGCCCGGCCGGCTCTGGTCGTTCGGCGTGTTGAAGACGAAGCGGACGCCGTGGCCATCGAGCGACTCCAGCCCGGCCCGCGTGAGAGCGGTGAAAACGCCCCGTCCGCGGGCCGCCGGCGCGGTGGCCGTGTCGACCGCCCGCACCGCCTGCAGCACGGCGCCCGGCTGCTCGAACTCCCAGCGGAGGAAGGCCCGGAAGCCGATCACCTTCCCGTCGCGCTCCGCCACCCACGCCAGCGAGGGCCCGAACGGGCTCTCGGCGTGCTTCCAGGAGAAGAAGGCCGCGTGGTGACCGTCGGGCACCCAGCCGAGGGACACGGCCAGGAGGTCCAGGACCTGGGGCATGTCGCCCGTCGCGAACGGGCGGATCGAGGGGCGTCCGCCGTCGGTCGCCCCGATCGTCCCCGGCGGTGCGGGACTCACCAGGCGTCGATCCACGATTGGAACATGAGCACAGACCACAGCCGGTAGTCGTTGTTGCGGCGCCCGGCCAGATGGTCCTCCCACTGAGCCCGCACCGGCACCGCGTCGAACCAGCCGTCCGAGGCCAGCCGGCCCGGCGCCAGCAGCTCCTCGGCCCAGGCGCGCAGGGGGCCACGGAGCCAGGCGCCGAGGGGCGGGTCAAAGCCCATCTTGGGCCGGTCGACCAGCGCGGACGGGACATACCGGTCGAGCACCTGGCGCAACACCCACTTGCCCCGCCCGTCGCGCACCTTGGCGGCGGCGGGCAGCGTCCAGGCCCATTCCACGATCCGGTGGTCGAGGAGCGGGACGCGCAGCTCCAACCCCACGGCCATGCTGGCCCGGTCGACCTTCACCAGCATGTCGTCTGGCAGCACCATGGCCGTGTCGAGCCAGAGGAACTCCTCGAGGGCGTCGTCGAGCGGCGGCCACCGGTCCGGCTGGCCGGCGAGCGTGGCCGGCTCGCGGGACCCGAGGACCACCGACGCAGGGTCGTCCCACTGGCCGGCCAGGTTCCGGTAGAGCCCCGCTGCGTCGGGTGCGGCCAGCAGCCGGCTGAGCTTCTCGACCTTGTCGGCGGGGTTCCGCACCCGGATCCGTGCCGGCAACGCCGCACCGGCCCGGTCCCACGCCGTCCTCGGCGGGGCCAGCAGGACGGCGCCAGCGGCCCGGCGCACCGGGCGCGGCAGCGGGCCCAGGCGGCGCCACAGCCGTGGCCCCAGAACGTGGCGGTTGTAGCCGGCGAACACCTCGTCGCCGCCGTCCCCGGACAGGCACACGGTGACGAAACGGCGCGCCACCTCCGACACCAGCAGGGTGGGAACGGCCGAGGGGTCGCCGAACGGCTCGTCGTACACGGTGGCCAGCCGGGGGATGACGGCCAGGGCGTCGGCGACGGAGAGCGTGACCTCCTCATGGTCGGTTCCGAGATGCGAGGCGACGGCGCGCGCCTCGGGCGCCTCGTCGAAGCCGGCGTCGGGCATGGCCACGGTGAACGTACGGACCGGTCCGGCGCCGTTGGCCCGGTCCTGGGCCAGCGCAACCACGGCGGACGAGTCGACGCCGCCGGAGAGGAAGGCACCGACCGGGACGTCGGCCGACAGACGCAGCGACACGGCGTCGCCCAGCACCTCGTCGAGGTGGTCGGCGGCGTCGCCGGGCGTCTCCCGCCGGCGTGCGTCCCGTCCCGCTGCGATCACGGCGCCGAGCTCCCACCACCGCTGCGGCTCCGGCATCGAGCCCGACCGGCACCCGGCGTCGAACGTCACGAGCGCGCCCGGGGGCACGGTGGCGACCCCGCGGTAGATCGTGCGGGGGTGGGGAACGAAGCTGGACCGCAGGTACGCGGCCAGGCTGTCCCGGTCGACGTCCGGCCGGAAGCCGTCATGGCCCCGTAGCGCCTTCAGTTCCGAGCCGAAGACCAGGTCCGATCCGCCCCACCCGTAGTACAGGGGCTTCTCCCCCAGCCGGTCACGCGCCAGGGTGAGGCGGCGCTCGGCGCGGTCCCACAGGGCGAGGGCGAACATGGCGTTGGCCCGATCGAGCGCGGTGCGCAGGCCCCAGGCGTCGACCGCGGCGAGCAGCACCTCGGTGTCGGAGTGACCGCGAAAGCGCGCCCCCTGCCCCTCCAGCCGTGACCGCAGGGCGCGGTGGTCGTAGACCTCGCCGTTGAAGACGAGCACGTGGCGACCCGAGGCCGACACCATGGGCTGGTGGCCGGCGGCGGACAGGTCCACGATGGCGAGACGGCGCATGGCCAGGGCGACGCCGGCGGACGCGTCGACCCACACGCCCTCGTCGTCGGGGCCCCGGTGGCGGAGCCGGTCCGCCATGGTCCGGGCCCGGGCCTCGAGGTCCCCAGCCGGTGTGCCGGCCGGCAGACTCAGGAGCCCGGCGATGCCGCACACCGCTAGCTTGCGATTCGCATGAGTGCTGCCGGCGACCCGGGCACCGCCGGGGACCCGGGCGCAGGGCGGGGCACGCGGCGGCTGCGGGTCCTGTGGCTGGTGAAGGGTCTCGGCATCGGCGGCGCGGAACGGCTCCTGGTGGCCGGCGCCGGCGCCCGCGACGAGGCCGGGTTCGCCATCGAGGCAGCGTACGTCGTACCCGTGAAGTCGCAACTGGTCGGCGACCTCGAGGAGCGCGGCGTGCCGGTCACCTGCCTGGGCGGTGGTCGCCCGGGCGCGTGGGTGCCCAGGCTGCGGGCGCTTCTCGTGTCCGGCCGGTTCGACGTGGTGCACGTGCACTCCCCGCTCCTGGCCGGGACGACCCGCCTGGCCGTCCGGACCCTGCCGAAGCGGCGCCGGCCGGCCATCGTGACCACCGAGCACAACGGCTGGTCGACGTTCACCCTCACGACCCGCCTCCTCAACGCCTTCACCGCACCGTTGGACGACGCCACCATCGCCGTCTCCGAGGAGACGCGGGCTTCGATGTGGTGGCCGGGTACCCGGCGGCGCACGGCCGTGCTCGTCCACGGCGTGGACCTCGACACCCTCCGCTCGGCGCGTCGCCACCGCGCCGCCGTCCGCCGCCAGCTCGGTCTCGTCGATGACGACGTGGCCGTGATGAC
Source organism: Acidimicrobiales bacterium (assembly GCA_036262515.1). Taxonomy (GTDB): domain Bacteria; phylum Actinomycetota; class Acidimicrobiia; order Acidimicrobiales; genus JAHFUS01. The sequence continues at coordinate 58,484 of DATAIT010000031.1, forward strand.
GGTGGCCAACTACCGCGAGCAGAAGGCGTGGCCCGACCTCCTGGCCGCCGCCCGTGCCGTGATCGACCGCGGCCTGCCGGTGCGGTTCGTGACGGTCGGCCAGGGCCCACTCCAGGCCGAGATCGAGGCTCTGCACCGCCGCCTCGAGCTGGGGGACCGGGTGCTGCTGCTCGGCCGGCGTGACGACGTGCCGAGCCTGCTGGCGGCAGCCGACGTCTTCGTCCTCGCGTCCACCTACGAGGGCTACCCGCTGGCGGTGATGGAGGCGCTGGGCGCCGGTCTCCCCGTCGTCGCCACCGCCGTGGGCGGCGTGGTGGACGCCGTCGGCCCGGACTCGGGCGTGCTCGTCCCTCCCGGGCGACCGGACCTGCTGGCCGAGGCCGTGGCGCGGGTGGCGACCGATCCTGGCGAGCGGGCCCGCCTGGCCGCAGGCGCCGCCCGCGCCGGCGACGCCTACGACGTGGCCACGGCCGTGGCTGCCACCGAGACCATCTACCGCCGGATCGCCCCGCCGGCCGCGACCGAGCGGCCGGCGCCGACCCGGCGCCGGGCCCGGCGATCCGGCACATGACCCATGGATCGCCACGGAGCGTGGTGGTACGATCACAAAAGGGCGATCCGGCGGCCGATTCAGTCGTTCGGTCGGTCGGAGCACCGGCAACGGGGGGCGTACCGGCATACGGTCTCCCACGAGATCGGCGGAGGTCGGAGAACTGTGGACAAGCGAGCGGGATCACGGTCGACGCCCACGTGGACGAAGGTCGCCCAGGTTGCAGCGCGCACGCGCAGCGACCTCGTGCTCGGCATCTTCGATGCCCTCCTCGTCACCGCCGCCTTCGCCACCGTGCTCGTGCTCCGCTTCGACGGCGAGGTCCCCGGGCACCATTGGCGCAGCTTCTGGGGCTTCGTCCCCTACGGCGTGGCGGTGAGCCTGGCCAGCAACTGGCTCTGGGGCCTCTACGGCCAGCTGTGGCGCCACGCCAGCATCCAGGAGGCCCGACGACTGCTACTGGCCGGAGCCACCACCACCTCGGTGCTGGTGTTCCTCGAGATCGGCGTACGTCGCACCGTCCCGTACTCCGTCGTCACCCTGGGCGTCGGCCTGGGCATCTTCCTCACGGGCGCCCTGCGCTTCCAGTCCCGGCTGTTCTCCTTCCAGCGGCGTTCCACCGACGGCACCGGTCTCCGGGTCGTGGTGATCGGTGCCGGCGACGCCGGGGCGGCCCTCGTGCGCGAGATGCTCCGCAGCCCGCGGGCCGGGCTGGTGCCGGTGGCGGTGCTCGACGAGGACGTGCGCCGGCACGGGCGGTCGTTCATGGGCCTGCGCATCGAGGGCGGCATCGCCGACCTGCCGCGGGTCGCCGCCCGCACCAACGCCCACCAGGCCGTGCTGGCCATGAGCTCCGTCGAGCAGTCCCTCGTGCGCCAGGCGGCGAGCGCGGCCGAGGAGGCCGGCGTGGCGCTGCGCATCGTCCCGGGCATGGCGTCGACCGTTGGGAACCGCGTGTCGATCAGCGACGTCCGCGACCTGCGCATCGAGGACCTCCTCGGGCGCAAGCAGGTGGTCACCGACCTCGATGGCGTGCGCCGGCTGCTGGAGGGCAAGCGGGTGCTCGTCACCGGTGCCGGCGGCTCGATCGGCTCGGAGATCTCGCGCCAGGTGGCCGCCTGCGATCCCGCCGCTCTCGTGCTGGTCGACCACGACGAGACGCACCTGCACGACACGGCCACGTCGGTCGCCGGTCCCACCGAGCAGGTGCTGGCCAACATCCGCGACCGCGACCTCATGCGGCACGTGTTCGCCACGCACCAGCCCCAGATCGTGTTCCACGCCGCCGCCCACAAGCACGTGCCGCTCCTCGAGGCCCACCCCTGCGAGGCGGCCCTCACCAACGTGGTCGGCACGGCCAACGTGCTCCACGCGGCCGAGCAGGTGCACGTCGAGCGCCTGGTGTTCATCTCCACCGACAAGGCCGTGGTTCCCTCCAGCGTGATGGGCGCCTCCAAGCGGCTCGGCGAGCAGCTCGTGCTCGGGCAGGCGCCCGAAGGGACCCGCTACTGCGCGGTGCGCTTCGGCAACGTGCTCGGCAGCAGGGGCAGCGTCGTTCCCACCTTCATGCGCCAGATCGCCACGGGCGGGCCCGTCACGGTCACCGATCCCGCCATGACCCGCTTCTTCATGAGCATCGAGGAGGCCGTCCAGCTGGTCCTCCAGGCGGCGGCCATGGCCGAGGGGGGCGAGCTGTTCATGCTCGACATGGGCGAGCCCGTGCGCATCCTCGACCTGGCCGAGCGCATGATCCGGCTCTCGGGCCGGGAGGTCGGCACCGACATCGAGATCAAGGTCACCGGCGTCCGCCCGGGGGAGAAGCTGGTGGAGGAGCTGCGCGACAGCGAGGAGGACGCCTTTGCCACCATCCACCCGTCGATCATGAGGGTGCAGCCCCTTCCGACACCTGGGGCCCTCCTGCACATGGGCATGGTGCAGCTCGAGGCGTTCGCCACGGACCGCCGGTCCGAGGAGGTCCGCAACCTGATGTTCGCCCTGGCCGAGGCGCGGGTGCCGCCCGAGCCTGCACCGCGCGGCGCCCAGCCGGGTGGGACGGAGGGCGTGGCGCCGATGACAGGGACATCCAGGTCGTGATCACCCCGCCCGCCGTGGTGGGCGGGCCGCAAGCGTTCCCCGACGGTCTCCCGATCACGCGGCCCTACGTGCCCGGCATCCCGGCCCTCGCCTCCCGCCTGCAGTCCATCCTCGACAGCGGCCGCCTCACCAACGGGCCCACCGTGGGCGAGTTGGAGGAGAAGGTGGCGCAGCTGCTCGGCGTGGCCCACGTCGTCGGCGTGTCCAGCTGCACGGCCGGCCTCATGCTCGTGCTCCAGGCGCTGGAGGCCACCGGTCGGGTGGTCCTGCCCAGCTTCACGTTCTCGGCCAGCGCGCACGCCGTCGTGTGGGCCGGCGGCGCTGCGGACTTCGCCGAGGTCGACGGTTCGACCTGCACGCTCGACCCGGCCGACGTGGCGCCGATGGTCGAAGGCGCGTGCGCCATGACGGCCACCCACGTGTATGGCACCCCGTGCCGCACCGACGAGCTCCAGGCGCTGGCCGACGGGGCGGGGATACCGCTCGTCTACGACGCCGCCCACGCCCTCGGCAGCAAGCGGGGCGGCGTGCCCATCGGCGGCTTCGGCGCGGCCGAGGTGTTCAGCCTGAGCCCCACCAAGGTCGTGGTCGCCGGCGAGGGCGGCCTGGTCGCCACCAACGATGCCGGCCTGGCCGAGGCCTGCCGACTCGGCCGCGATTACGGGAATCCCGGCGACTACGACTGCCGCTTCCCCGGCCTCAACGCCCGCCTGTCCGAGCTCCACGCCGCCGTCGCGCTGGCATCGCTGGAGGGCCTCGACGAGCGGGTCGCGTACCGCAGCGCCCTCGCCGCCCGCTTCGCCGCCGGCGTGGCCGGCGTGGCCGGGCTTCGCCCGGCAGCCGTCGGCGCAGGGGACACCTCCACGTTCAAGGACCTCACGGTGATCGTCGAGGCCGAGTCCTTCGGCCTCACGGCGGAACAGCTCGGGCGGGCCCTGCGGGCGGAAGGCATCGACTCCCGTCGCTACTACCACCCGCCGATCCACCAGCAGAAGGCCTACGCCTCCCGCTGGGCCGAGCGGCGTCCCCTGCCCGTCACCGAGCTGCTGTCCACGAGCGTGCTGAGCGTTCCGCTGTGGTCCCACATGACGCCCGACCACATCGACGGCATGGCCGACGCCGTGGTGCGCATCCACACCGACGCCGAGGCGGTCCGTCATGCCCTCGCATGAGCACGGCAGGTGCCGGGTCGGGCAGGGTCCCGGCGCTACAATTGCCCAGGGCCGGGCTCAAGCCGAACACGCCCGCTGCCGTACCTCCACATGGAGGGTTTCCGTGGTGAGCAGCGCCGAGACGGGTCCTTCGAGCACCGCCGCCGCCCGATCCGGAGATGTTCATGGAGCCCATTGAGTACGCCAGGCTGATCCGACGCAGGTGGCGGATCCTCGCCGCGTGCTGCCTGGTGTCCTTCGTCGTCGTCTGGGTCCTCACGCCCGCCTCGCCGGCCGCAGAGGACCCCGAGTACGTGGGCGAGCACACCTTGATCCGCAGCGACGACAACGCGTCGCCGCAGGCGCTGGTCACCGTGGCCCTGTTCGTGAAGACCGGTGAGGTTCCCCGCCGCGTCGCCGAACGCATCGGCTTCACGCGCGACCCCGCCCTGCTTGCCAGGAGCGTCGATGTCGACGTGGACGAGCAGATCGGCACCCTCACCGTGCAGGCCACCGCCAACGGGCGGGCGGCCGCCAGCGAGCTGGCCAACGCCTTCGCCGAGGAGACGCTGGCCGTCCTCGGCGAGAAGGCACAGCAGGCCCTGGAGAAGACCAAGAGCGACCTGGCCGCGCGCGTCGTCAAGCGGCGGGCCACCATCGACGACCTCGAGCACCAGAGCGCGGCGGCCCGCGCCGCCGGCAACTCCTCCGAGCTGATCGACGCGCAGCGCGATGCCGAGCTCCGCCTCTACGGCGCCGACCTCGAGCTCCAGCAGAAGCAGGCCGACCTACCGCCGCCTTCCGCCGGCTTCGTGACCCTCGAAGCCGCCACCCCCGACCTGGCCGAGCCGAAGAACGCGGGCCTCGGCGTGCCGGCCAGCCGCCCCGGCCGCGCTGCGGCGGCGGGCCTTCTCGGCCTGCTGCTCGGCGCCGTCGTCGCCCTGGTCGTCGAGCGGGTGGACCCCGCCATCACCCTGCGCTCGGGCGCCGAGCGGGCGTTCAAGCTACCGGTCGTGGCCGAGGTGCCCTTCAGCCGGGGTCGGCGCTACGACGTGGCCACCGCCACCGACCCGTCCTCGTCGGTGGCCGAGGCATACCGCGCCGTGCGCTCCGCCCTGCTTCTCATTCCCGGTACCACCCTCGGCCGCGTCGACGACATCCCGAGCGCCGAGCCGGCCCGCCCCGATCCTTCCGTCCGGGTGCCGAGCATCCTCGGGCCGACCGGGAACGGCCACGTCGCACCGCCCACCGACGGGGCCGGGAGCGCCCCCTTCACCGAGCCGCAGGTCGTGCTGGTGACGTCGGCTGCGCCCAGCGAGGGCAAGACGGCCACCGTGGCCAACCTGGCCGCCAGCTTCGCCGAGACCGGACGCTCGGTCCTCGTGCTCAGCTGCGACTTCCGCCGGCCCTCGATCCACGAACATCTCGGCGTGCGACAGGCATGGGGTCTCACCGACGTCCTCGAGGGCGGTTCGGCGGCGCCCAGGCTCGCCGACGTGGTGAAGGAGACCCACATCCCCGGCGTGCGCATCGCCACCAACGGCTCCCCCCTCGACAGCTATGGCGAGGTGGCGGCCGGCGGTCGCCGGCTGGTGCAGGAGGCACGGTCGCTGGCCGACATCGTGCTCATCGACACCGCCCCCCTTCTCGTGGCCCACGAGGCGACAGAGCTCATCCCCGCCGCCGACACCGTGCTCGTGGTGTGCCGCAGCGGCCAGACGTCGAAGGAGGACGCGGTGCGCACGCGCGAGATGCTCACGCGCCTGCGGGCGTCGGTGGCCGGCGTGGTGCTGGTGGGCGCGCCGGAGAGCGACACCGGGTACTCGACCTACTACTACGAGGCCCGCCCCAAGCCGGCACGGCGCGGCATGGGTGCCTGGATCCTCGGGCGGGCGCCGGCCAAGCAGCCCGAGCCGACGACCGACGTGAGCGAGCCGGAGAGGAAGCGGGCCGTCACCTGAACGGGGCCGGGAGATGATCGCCGCGCTTCGGACCAGCACCCTGCGGCCCTACGGGGTCACGATCCCCGCCATCGCCGCCGTCGGCGCCTACATGGCCTTCCTGTCGTGGGCCGTCGAGAACAGCGGGTACGACACCTGGGGCGGCGTGCTCGTCGCCACCGCCGTACTGCTCGCCAGCCTGCCGGTCGTCCGCTACCTGGCCCGGCGCGAGGCGGATCCGCGGGTCGCCCGCCTGCTCCCCTGGGCGCTGGCGCTCAAGCTCGGGGCCTCGCTCATCCGCCTGGCCATCACGTTCGGCGTCTACGACGGCGTGGCGGACGCCACGACCTACCACTCGGCCGGCCAGCTGCTCGCCCCGCTGTACCGGCGCGGCGACTTCTCCGCCGACATCGGCCCGCTCGTCGGGACCGGCTTCGTGAAGGCGCTCACCGGCGTGGTCTACGCGGTCATCGGTGCCACCCGCCTCGGGGGTTTCGTCGTCTTCTCGTGGTTCGGCTTCTGGGGCCTCTACCTCTTCTACCGGGCCTTCTGCGTGGCGTGCCCCGAAGGCGACCAGTGGCGCTACGCCCGCCTGGTGTTCCTCCTGCCCTCCTTGCTGTTCTGGCCCTCGAGCATCGGCAAGGAAGCGTGGATGACCCTGGCGCTCGGGATGGCCACCTACGGCGCGGCCAGGATCCTGACCCGCGCACGCGGTGGGTTCGCCGCGCTCGCCGCCGGCGGCCTGGCCATGATGGCGGTGCGGCCCCACGTGGCGATCATCCTGGTGGTGAGCCTCGTGCCCGCCTACCTGTTCCGGCGCCCTCCAGCCGGCGGGTCCATCCTCGGGCCGGTCGCCAAGATCGGCGGAATCCTGCTGCTCGGGGTGATCCTCGCCGTCGCTGTCGGCGAGGCCTCGGAGCTGTTCGGGCTCCAGGACCGGTTCGACGCCGAAGCGGTGTCCCAGGTGCTCGAGCGGGCCAACGAGCAGACGGCGGTGGCGGGGTCGGCGTTCGGGACCGGTTCGACGGATTTCTCGCCGTCGGCCTTCCCCCGCGAGCTGATGTCCGTGCTGTTCCGCCCCTATCCCTGGGAGGCGGGCAACGCCCTTGCCTTCGCGGCGTCGATCGAGGGCACGTTCCTCCTCGGCCTCATGGTCGTGTGCCGGGGCCGGCTGGTGGGTGCCGTCCGGTCCATCCTGCGGACGCCGTACGTCGTCCTGTGCCTCGTCTACGCCGTGCTCTTCATCTACGGCTTCTCCAGCTTCGCCAACTTCGGGGTCTTGACGCGCCAGCGCGTGCAGGTGTTCCCCTACCTGCTGGTCCTCCTGGCGCTCCCGTCCCACCGCCACACCGACGGCGGTTGGCGCGACCTGTTCACCCGGCCCTACGACGACGTGCCCGGCGAGGCGGACGGCGAGCGCAGCCTGGCGTCCACGTCGCCTCCGCGATGACCGACGGCGAGTGCTGGGCCCGGGCCGACGCAGCGCTGTTCCGGCGCTGCTGGGGCACGGTCCTCGTCCGCCTGCCGGACGGCCCGGTGCACACGCTCACCGGCACCGCCTCGGAGATCTGGGAGCTCCTCGCGCGTCGGTCGACGGTGGCCGAGCTGGTCCATGCGCTGTCGCATCGGTACGACGCCGTGCCGGACGTTATCGGGCCGGACGTGGCCCGCTTCATCGAGACGTTGTCCGCCGCCGGCGTCGTCGCGGCCGGCCCGGGTCCTTCGACGGCTTCGCCCGTTGCCTGAGGGGTCCGGGATCCCGATCCCGGGCACGCCGCTGCTGCGGGCGGTGGCCGCCTACGGCCTGCCCGGTACCCGTCCCCCGTTCCCCACCGTGCCCCTCCCGGACGGTGCATGGGCCGACCTCCTCGGCGGCGCCGGCCGCCAGCGCGTGGTCGGTTTACTGGCGGCGGCGGTCGGCGACGGCGCGTTCGAGGTGAGCGCCGGCCAGCGTGACGAGCTGGCCGACGTGCACTGCGCCACCATGACCAGGGTCCTCGACATCGAGGCGGCCGCCGTGCACGTCGTCGGCCTCCTCGGCGGTGCAGGCGTCGACGTCCGGGTCCTCAAGGGGCTCGCCGCCGCCCATCTCGACCTGCCGGACCCCTCGCAGCGCGAGTTCGGGGATGCCGACCTCCTCGTCCGGCCCAGCGCCTTCGCGCCGGCCGTCGAGCTGCTCGTCGCCGCCGGGCTGCCGCGGGACCTGCCCGAGCGGCGGGCCGGGTTCGACCGTCGCTTCGGCAAGGACGCCACCGTCTACGGCCGGAGCGGCGTGGAGATCGATCTCCACCGCACCCTGGCCCTCGGCGCCTTCGGCATGGCCCTCGAGCCGGACCTCGTCTGGGACGACGGCGAGCCGTTCCGGATGGGGCCGCACGAGGTCCGCGCCCTGGCACCCGCCGCCCGGCTCGTGCACGCCTGCTACAGCGCCGTGCTCGGCGACCGCGTCCCACGGCTGCCCGCGCTGCGTGATGTCGCCGCCCTCGCCGGTCGGGCCGACATGGCCGCCGATGTGGTCGTACGGCTGGCCGAGCGGGGCCGGGGCGGTTCGGTGGTGGCGCTCGGGGTGCGGCTGGCGGCCGAGACCATGGGGACCGGCTCGTCGTGGCCACTGTCGCCCTGGGCCCGGGCCCGTCCGCAGTCACGGTGGGAGCGCACCGCCCTCGCCTCCTACGAGAGCCATGGAGGTACCAACACGTCCACCTTGCTGGCGGGGGTCCTCGGCCTGTCGACGGCGGGCGCCCGGCTGTCGTATCTGTCGGCCCTGGCCTTCCCCGCTCGCCACTACCTGTCGGCACGGCGCGACGCCGGCCGACCCTCCGAGCGCCGGCAAGGCCTGCACGAGTTGGCGCTCGGCAGGCGAGCCCGCCGGACGCCCGGCTGATCCCGCAGGACCAAGGTCGGGCGCTCTCGGTGGTCGAAGGAGACGGTTTGTCACACAGCGTCCACCTGCTACCGTATGCGGCAATCGAGATGGTGGGGACGGGGAGAACGCACATGGAACGAGAGACGGGAACCGAAGGCCTTTCGAGGCGTGACGTCCTCAAGCGCTCCGCCGTCGTCGGCGGTCTCGTGTGGGTGGCCCCGACGGTGCTGTCGTCTTCGGCAGGCGCCACGTCTAATCTCGCCAACTGCGCGCCCTCCTCTCGATTCGCGCTGAAGCACGGCGCCCCGAACGAGGCGTGCGAGACACCGGGCACGAACCCCACCACCGGCAACTGCTCGGCCAGCGCCGGCTTCACCTCCTTCCGGGACGGGTGCTGCCTCGAGTCGCACGGTCTCATCACCTTCAGCGAGAGCGGCAACCACCAGACCCATACCTACGTGCTGGCCAGCGGCGTCGAGCTGGCCGGGGCGTTCGCGAAGTGCGCGACGGACTGCATCGGCTACTCACCTTCGAGCTCCGTGATCACCGTCACCACCGACCCGTCCACCGGGAAGACCACGGTCACCATCACCTGCTCCAACCTGTCGCACAGCGAGATCGTCGTGTGCTTCAGCGGTTCGAACGCCCCGAACTGCCCCTGACGACCCCAGACCGCCGGGCCCCGGCGGAGGAGCAACCGGAGACGGGGCCCAGGTTCTCGACACGGCCGTTCGGCGCGTTGGGGCACCGCTTCCGCTTCGAGGTCCCCGACCAGGAATGGGCGGCGTACCTGGCCGGAGCGCTCGGTTCCCTCGCGTCCGACGGCCCTGCCGGGCGGTGGTCCGTGATCGACCATGGGCTCGAGGCAACCGGCGGGCGGTATGGGGCATACCGCGACGGCCGCCGGCTCTTCTGGTGCGACGACGCCGACGACGTCGTGCCGCTCCTGCTGTGGTGGGTCAACCGGACGATCTGCTTCGAGACGGACCACCGGGTGATGGTGCACGCCGCCGCCGTCACTGCCGGCGACCGGGCTCTCGTCCTGCCGGCCCCGCAGGAGTCGGGAAAGACGACGCTGGCGGCAGCCCTTGTCGGGGAGGGCTTCGGCTACCTCACCGACGAGGCGGCGGCGTTCGACCCCGCCACCGGCGTAGTCGACCCGTATCCCAAGTGGCTGTCGCTCAAGGCCGGGTCGTGGGCCCTGTTCCCCCACCTCCGGCCACGGTTGCCGGCGCGGGTGGCCCGATTCGCGGCATCGCAGTGGCACGTCGACCCCAACGCCGTCCGCCCGGACTCGGTGGCCCGCAGCGCCGAACCGGCGTGGCTCGTCGTCCCTCGCTACGAGCCCGGGCGGTCCACCGATCTCCAGCCCATGGAGCGGTCCGAAGCCCTGTCGCTGCTCGCCGGGGAGGCGTTCACGCTCCGGCGCTTCGGTCCGGCGGGATTCCAGGTGCTGGCGGAAGTCGTTCGGCGGAGCTCGTGCTGGAGGCTCACCACGGGTTCCCTGGACGACGCCGTCGCCGCCGTGCGGTCGATCACCGGCTGAGGCCCCGCCCGGCGGCGATCGTCTACCGTCGCGACGGTGCGCGAAGGACGCTGGTTCATCTGGCTCGTCGTCGTCCTGGCCACCGTGCTGGCCGCCGACACGCTGCACCTGTTGCCGGGCTCGGACGACGATCGCGTCCGCCGGCGCCGGCCCGACGTGCTCGGCGAGGTGATCACCCGCGACACTGTCCCCGCCGATCCAGCGCTGACCGCACCCGTGGCGACGGCACCGGCGACGCCGCCGACCGCGCCGCGCACCGTCCCGACTACGGCGGCGCCGGTCCCGGCCACCGTGGCCCGGGCGAGCACCACGAGGCCCAGCACCACCACCCGCCCGACGGTGGCGACGACGACCACCACGGCGACGACGAGCCCCGACGAGACGACCACGTCGACGTATCCCTCAGTCGAGCCGCCGACCGATCCGCCGGACACGGTGACGCCGCAGACCTGAGCCTCGCCCGCCCGGAGGGCGGCCAGGCGTCCGGCCGCTCGTCGCCCGACGGTGCGGGACGGATGCGCGGCGCTTCCGGCGCCTCCGCCCTGCTCACGTGGTGCGGGAGCCGTGCCTCAGCAGCTCAAGGGGACGCAGTTGATCTTGGAAAGCTGGGTGACGCAGAGCTCCATCTCGATGAAGTTCAGCTTCGTGCCGAGCGTCTTGGTGGTCATGTACATGCCGCTGATGGGCGTGGCGCACCCGCACGGCACACCGTTGCTGCTGCCACAGCGCTGGCCGGTGGGCCGAAAGTCGTCGACCTGGCCGGTGCAGCGGGTGCTGGCCGGGCCGGTCCCGCCCGTGTACACCTGGAACATGGCGTCGTCGTCGCTGGCCGCCGGATCCGTGAAGATGCACGGGTCGTTGTTGCCCGAGCACGCCGGCACGCCGTTGTACTGCTCGGCGTTGAACGACGCCGTCCACCGGTAGATCACGCTGAAGCCCTCGTTGCAGCGGACGATGTAGCAGCTGTTCTCCGACTTGATGGCGAACTTGTACGGCGTGACGCCGGTGCCGAAGGCGAGGGAGGCCGTGTCGTCGTTGCTGTTGACGTCGTCGCAGTTGCCCAGCAGGCCGGCGCCCACGAGGCAGTCGAACTCGAAGCGGGCGATGGAGCCCGGCTGGAGGCACTGGTTCTGGCACGTCTGGGAGTTGCCCGGTGCGAACTTGGCGTAGATGAGGTCACCCCCGTCGCAGGCGCAGCATCCGGCCGCTTGGCCCCATGCCCGCCCGCTCGACAGCATCGGCGCAGCCCACACGAGGCCTCCCGCCACCGCCGACCGCTGCAGCAGCTCCCGTCGTGTCAGCCCGCCCATGTCGCCCCCTCGTGTCCGCCAGCGTTTCGCCACGCATAGTGGCTGTGGTCACAGCGTACACGCTGCGTGCCGGCGGGTGAAGCGAAATCTCACCCGATGTGGTGAGAACACTACCGACAAAGACGGTCAAACCCGCCTGTCTCGACCAGGGTGGCGACCAGCGCCGGGACCCCGGCGAGCCCGTCGAGCACCAATCGGTGGCACGTCGCCCGCCGGACGCACCCTTCCAGGCGCTCGAACCCCGCCTGGCCCAGGGCGTTGAGGTTGAACGTGAGCGGCAGGAGCCGCTCCAGCGCCTCGGCCCGGGCGACCGGCTCGAGGCGGGCGGTGGCGCCGGCGACGACCTCGGGGAACACGATGGCGGCGGGGGTGGCTGCGGTCGGTTCGCACGGGATCCCGAGCGATGCCGGCAGCACAAGGCGCAGGTCGCTCACCATGGCCGGCACACCGGCCGGCCACCGGTCGGCTGCCTCGGGGACAAGCGACCACGAGCCGGCCTCCAGTGCCAGCGGGCGGGGGTAGGGCCGCACCTCGGCACCTCCCGGGCCGAGCGCCGCCACCTCGTCGGAGAGGTACCTCCACCCGGCCAGGACGAGGGCCGTCACCAGCGTGGTCTTGCCGGCGCCGGAGCGGCCCGGCATCACGACCGCACGGGCCCCCAGGCTGGCGACCGCGGCGTGCACCAGCACGTCCTGCGTCGGGGCGGCCAGGGCGAGGCGGTTGAGCTGCCAGACGAGCGAGCGGGCCATGGCCGTGGTGGAGGGCGCGGACACCGTGCGGGCGCCGTCCTCGTATGCGGCCCAATACCCACGCACGCTGACGACGTCGAGCCGGGTGCGGGCGGCCTCGGCGCTCGGAAAGGCGGCGACGAACGCCTCCAGGAACCGGCCCAGCTCTGCGTCCTCACAGCGCAGCAGCAACCGCTCGTCGAGGAGGCGGATGGGACCGAGCACGGTCGCCCACGTGATCCGGTCGAGGAGCTCCGGGTCGATGGTGAGTGGCGGACCGCCGTCCGGCGCCGGCGCCAGAGCGGCGGCGTCGAGGACGTTCACGCCGGCGGAGGCCGGTCGAGGACGGCGTCGACCATGGCCGAGGAGTGGCCCGGGAACATCGATGCCGCTCGGATCGACGTGAACAGCTCGGCCACCGTGGCGAGCAGCTCGGCGTCGGGATGGTGGATGCCGTCGAGGATCTCGAGCACGGCGGCCCGGGTGGCGGTGGCCCGGCTGATGGGGCCCCAGCGCCCGCCGTAGTCGACGAACACCCATCGCTCGATGGGATAGCGCCCGTGGGCCAGCGTGGGCTCGGCCCGCCGCTGGACGACCCCGTCGGCGGCACGGGCGAGGGCGTCGCCGTCGACGTCGACGAGATCGGTGACCACGAGCTCACCGGACACGAGGTCCACGAGGGCGCGGGGGGCGTCGACGGCGACGTAGCCGGCGGTCCGGAGCTGGCGGTCGACGATGCGCAGGTCGTCCTTGAACGGCGACGGCATCAGCACCGCCCGCCCGTCCCGGACATAGGGGAGCGAGCTGATCCACACCAGCTCCTCCGGAGGCGGGCGGTGGGCGGAGAGGTGATCGACCAGCGAACGCAGGATGCGGTGCGGGTCGAAGGACCGGGCCGCCACGCACCCACCCCAGAAGAGGAGGTGGGCGTCGGACGTCGTGGGGCTGAAGCGGAGGGAGAAGTTCTTCGGCGCCAAGGGGTCGTCCACCACATGGGCGGCCAGGGCCCGGCGCACGGCCATTGCTCCGGCTTCGGTGTTCACCCTGATGCCCGCCCGCAGCGAACCGAGATCGACGGTGCACGAGTCCACCCACACGAGGTGGTCGACGGTCTGGCCTCACGGGGCCGGTGGGTCCACCAGGTACGCCGGCCGCCACAAGCTCTCGTCGGCGGCCGCCTCTGTGGTCGTCTGGCCCGATCCGACGAGGAGGTCCTGCCCGGGCTCGCTGCCGTCGAGGACACGGGCCGTGCGCAGGGCGGCGAGCAGGTCGCCGAGGTCCTTGCGCACCGCTGCGGCCGGCGCCGAGAATGCCTCGGCCAGGTCGACGACCAGCTCGTCGACCGTCGCCTCCCCGTCGAGCACCGACCAGATCACGGTGCCCAGCCGGTCCAGCTGGTGCAACCCGTCCGTGCGCGGGTCCAGCAGCAGCAGCTCCCCGTCGAGCGGCATGGCGACCAACCCGGCTGCCGGCCGCGGAGCGAACGACCCGTCGATCACCTCTGCACTGTGCGTATGCGCCACGGCGTCTCCTGTGCTCGTCGAAGGCTACGACCCGGTCGGTGCCTAGGAAGGTTCTTCGACCAGGAGGCCCATCTCCGAAAGCCGTGCGACCAAGGTGACGACGTCGCGCCGCACGACCTCGGGCGGCGTGGCGAAGCCGGCGGCGAGATCACCGGTGACCTCGTCGAGCGACGACTCGCCGTCGAGGCAGGCCCACACGAGCGAGCCCACGCGATCGAGACGGGCCACGCAGCCGGTCTCGGGGTCCCAGAGCACGCGCTCACCGTCGAGCTCAGCGTCCCCGAGTCCCGCCTTGTGGCGCCACGTCGACCCCGTCCGGATCCCCTCGTCAGTCACCGGTCGACCCCTTCCCGACGGTGGCCCGCCGCCGGGACGCCACCTCCCGCAGCCCGGTGGTCCACTCGCGCGGCCGGCCGGCCCGGCGCCGGGCGTCCAGGTAGGCGGCGTCGGGCGCCACCAGGGCCCGCACGTAGCGCGCCCGCGCCTGGCCGCGGACGGCGAGCACCCCCGACAGGAGCTCGAGCGTGTTGGAGCCGCCCTGGGCGCGGTAGGCCCGCAGCGCGACCCTCTCCCACCGGCTCGGCGTGACCGATGCCGCGAAGGCGCTCGCCGAGGAGCCCACCACGTCGCCCAGGGCGGCCCTGCACATGCGCACCGCCAGTGCCACCACCACCGCGCCGCGGCCGGCGGGGGCGAGATGGTGCAGCCGCCGGTCCGCCAGCGGGCGGGCCGAGGATATGGACGCGACGTCGCGCAGCGCGACCAGGCGAGGCCGTTCGTCGCCCAGCGCGGCGGTGACGCAGGCGTGGACGAAGCGGCCTTCGGCGTCGAGAGCGGTCAGCTGGCGCCCACCGAGACGAAGGACCTCGGTGCTCCCCCACAGGGCCGGCAGGTCGACGCACAGGCCGAACGAGCCGAGGGCCAGGGTGCGGTGCAGGTCCAGCTCCGACCCGCGGTCGTCGGCCATGGGGACCTCCTTGCCGAAGGATCGGTCGAAGCCGGGCCGGCGCTCGGGCAGGTCGCGCACGTAGCCCAGGGCGCCCAGCGCAGTGACGGCCCGGGCCAGGTCGGGGGGGCCGACCAGCAGGTCGATGTCGGCGTAGTTCCGCATGCTCGGGTCCGGTTCGTCGAGCCGGGCCACCGCCGGGCCCTTGAGCACCACGAACGGTACGGCGGCCCGGTCCAGGTGGTCCGCCACGGTGAGGAGGCGCCGCTCGAGGTGGAGGACGGTGCGCAGGCTCTGGGCGGCGGCCGCCTCGGCGTCGGCCGCCTGCTCGGCGGTGGCCGGCACCGCACCGTCGGCGACGGCCCGGTCGAGCAGGCCGAGCAGGCGCTCCATCCGTACGGAGCGCATCAGCGACCGCCAGTGCCGGTCTCCCAGCGGCGCCGTCGGCGGTGGCCGGTCGGCGGGAGCGCCCAAGCCGTGGCCGGCCACGGCGACGAGCGCCGAACGCACCACCGGGTCGAGTCCGTGGAGCGGCGACGTCAACTGCACCGCACCGCTCCGGCACGCACCAGCTCGTCGAGAAGGGGCGTGACGTCGGCCCGCACGACCGGCGCCGGCCGGTCGAAGGCGGCGGCCAGGTCGTCGACCAGCTCGTCGACCGTCCCCGGCTGCGCGAGCGCCTCCCACACGAGGGCCTCGACGCCGTGCAGCTCGACGGTGGCCCCGGCCGGAAGGCTGACCAGCATTCGGCGGCTCGTGCGGTGCCACAGGACGTCGGGCGAGCGGACGACGATCCCGGTGGTCATCGCCGCCCGTGGAGAGGGTCGCCCCACGCGACGGACCAGCGGCGACGACCATCGACGTGTGCGAGCACCAGGGCCTCGCCGGGCACCCTACCGCCCGCCACCGGGCGGTAGGCGAAGGGACGGGTGCCCGCGGCCGGCTCAGCTGTCGGCCTGCTTCTCCTCACGCGCCCGGCGCTCCTTCAGGCGGCCGGCCGCCGTGCCCACCCGGGCCACGTAGCGGACGAGGCGCTCGCGGGCCGCGTCGGCCTCGGGCGACAGGCCCTCGAGCTTCTCGACGTTCCAGTGGCGCAGGACCAGGGGGACCAGGATGTGGTCGTAGTGCTGGACGAAGTCGTAGATGCCGACCTTGGCGATGCGCCGGGCGTGGGTCGGGAAGTCGGCGATGCCGGTGCCGGGCATGTCGAAGCCCTCCACCTGGCGCTCGATGGCGAGGACCACCATGGAGGGGTCCACCTCGAGGGCGGCATCGGTGATGCCCCGGTAGAACAGGTAGTGGAAGTTCTCGTCGGCGGCGACCCGGGCCATGACGTCGTAGCCGGCGCGGTCGGTGAGCAGCTTGCCCGTGTTGAGGTGGGCAATGCGGGTGGCCAGCTCCTGCATGGTGACGTACACCATCGTGTCGGCGGGATTCTGGGGCTCGGGCGTGATGCCGCCGGAGACCTGGCGCATCCGCGCCCGCTCGAGCTCGGTGGCGTCGAGGGCCCGGGTGACGGTGAGGTAGTCGCGTATGACGATGGCGTGGCGGCCCTCCTCGGCGGTCCACCGCCGGGCCCACTCCCCCCAGGCGCCGTCCCCGAAGACGTTCTGGATCGTGTGGTAGTAGTACGGCAGGTTGTCCTCGGTGAGCAGGTTGAGGAACAGCGCGCTGCGTACACCGTCGGGTACCGGGTACTCGACCGGGTCCCACTCCTCGTCGGGCTCGAAGTCGCGAGCCCTGCTCCACGGCACCAGCTCGTGCGGGAACCACTCCTTGGCCCTGGCGAGGTGCTTGTCGAGCAGCCGGGCGACGGTCGGTTCGAGCTCCTCCAGGAGCGCGCGGTCCTCCATGGGCCCAGCCTACCTACCGGTAGGTAGGGACACCAGCCGGGCCCCCCCGTGTGCGGCGAGCGCGGAACGGGTAAAGTTGACTCGGCAGGTCAACTATGGGTTGGCCGCACACCCTCAAGACCTCCCGGAGGTACCCCATGGCTCTGCAACTCGGCGATCCGGCCCCCGACTTCACCGCGGAGACCACTGAAGGCAAGATCAACCTCTACGAGTACCTGGACGACGGCTGGGGCGTCCTGTTCTCGCACCCGAAGGACTTCACGCCCGTCTGCACGACCGAGCTCGGCGCCGTCGCCAAGCTCAAGGGCGAGTTCGACAAGCGCAACACCAAGGTCATCGGCCTCAGCGTGGACCCGATCGAGAACCACGAGAAGTGGCTCGACGACATCGAGGAGACCCAGGGAGCCCGGGTCAACTTCCCGATGATCGGCGACCCCGACCGCACCGTCGCCGACCTGTTCGGGATGATCCACCCCAACGCCAACGACACGCAGACGGTGCGCTCCGTGTTCGTCATCGGGCCCGACAAGAAGGTGAAGCTCACGCTCACCTACCCCGCCAGCACCGGGCGCAACTTCGACGAGATCCTGCGGGTGATCGACTCGCTCCAGCTCACCGCCAAGTACTCCGTCTCCACGCCGGCCGACTGGAAGGACGGCGACGACGTCATCATCGCTCCGGCCATCTCCGACGAGGACGCCAAGACCAAGTTCCCGAAGGGCTTCGAGACCAAGAAGCCGTACCTGCGCATCACCCCGCAGCCGAACAAGTAGGCGGCCGGCTGGCCGGACGCACGTCCGGGCGGGCGCTCCCGTGCAGGACGTGCCGCCCGGCCGCTTCCCACCCCTCCACCTGGACCACATCCCTGCGATGCTGGTCCGCGTGCTCAAGGTGCTCGTGTCGACGTCGGAGACGCAGGGTGACATGGCCGGCGACTTCACCTGGGTGCCGGACGGGGAGCTGGTGGCCCGCTACGGCATCGTGTGCCAGGACGAGCGGCCGGACGGGGGCGGCTGCGGATGCGGCCGGGCGTTCGCCGGTCTCACCACCCACAAGGCCACCACCTCGGCCATGGTCATCGAGGTCGACATGACGGAGACGACCTGGCGAGCGGCCGTGCACACCACGCTGTTCGACACGGGGTGGGCCACTCACATGGCTTCCGACGAACTGGCGGACGTGATCGACGCCATGGCCGCCGCCGACCTGCACGCCCTCGAGGACCTTCCCGCCGGGACGGTGGTCGGTCGCAGGGCCTGGAACGACGCCCGGGGAGACGTCGTCGACGAGATGGTGATACGGCGCAAGCCGTGACCAGCTCGCACCATGCCGGCTGCGCTCGGCGACGAGGCCGTTCCGCCGTGCGGCGGGGACGGCGGCAACGGCTGGCGGCACACCCGGTAGTTGGCTCGCAGAGGCCGACGGCGGCACACTGGCCCGATGGGGTCCGCCGTGCTGGTCGATGCCGTCCGCACGGCCGGCGGGAAGCGCAACGGCTCCCTGCGCGGCTGGCACGCGGCCGACCTGGCCGCGCAGGTGCTGCAGGCACTGCTGGCCCGCAACGATGTGGACCCCGCCGTCGTCGACGACGTCATCCTGGGCTGCGTGATGCAGGTCGGCGAGCAGGCGTTGAACGTGGCGCGCAACGCCGTCCTGGCCGCCGGCTTCCCCGAGTCCGTGCCGGCCGTCACCGTCGACCGCCAGTGCGGCAGCTCGCAGCAGTCCGTGCACTTCGCCGCCCAGGGCGTGATGTCCGGAGCGTACGACGTGGTGGTCGCCGGCGGGGTGGAATCCATGAGCCGGGTCCCGATGGGGACGTCGATGCAGGTCGGCGGGATGCCGTTCGGCCCGGCCGTGTTCGCCCGCTACGCCGACGCCGGCGGCCTGGTGCCCCAGGGGATCGCCGCTGAGCTCATCGCCGAGCGCTGGCGCCTGTCGCGCGAGGACCTCGACGCGTACGGCGCCCGGTCCCAGCAGCGGGCCACCGCGGCCCGGGCGGCCGGCCGGTTCGCAGCCGAGATCGTCCCGGTCGCCGTCCGCGACGACAACGGGCACGACACCGGCACGGTGTTCGACGCCGACGAGGGCATCCGGCCCGGCACCACGGTGGAGGTCCTGGCCGGCCTCAAGCCGTCGTTCAAGCCGGACGGCGGGAAGGTCACGGCCGGCAACTCCTCGCAGATCACCGACGGGGCGGCCGCCGCCCTGATCATGAGCGAGGAGCGCTGCGCGTCGCTCGGCCTCACGCCACGCGCCCGCTTCTCCTCGTTCGCCCTGGCCGGCGTCGACCCGGTCACCATGCTCACCGCTCCCATCCCAGCCACCGCCAAGGTCCTCGAACGGGCCAAGCTGGGGCTGGACGACATCGACGTCGTCGAGATCAACGAGGCCTTCGCGTCGGTGGTCCTGGCGTGGGAGCGCGACGTCCGCCCCGACATGGACAAGGTCAACCCCAACGGCGGCGCCATCGCCCTCGGCCACCCCCTCGGCGCCTCGGGCGCCAAGCTCCTCGCCACGCTGGTCCACGAGCTCGAACGCACCGGCGGCCGCTACGGCCTCCAGGTCATGTGCGAGGGCGGCGGCCTGGCCAACGCCATGGTGATCGAGCGCCTGGGCTGACCGTCCCGCCGGCCGTCAGCGGTAGGCGGAGGCCTGGATGTTGTAGAGCTCGGCGTACTGCCCGCCGCGGGCCATGAGCTGGGCATGGGTGCCCACCTCGGCCACGCGCGACCCATCCAGGACGACGATGAGATCGGCCATGCGGACGGTGGAGAACCGATGCGACACCAGGATGGTGATGCGGCCGGTGCGGGCGGCGGCGTCGTCCTCCTCGGCCACCGCGGCGGCCAGGGCGGGATCGGCCTCCCCCCGACGAGCGGCGGCTGCGTACCGCTCGAACAGGGCGTGCTCGGTCTCGGCGTCGAGGGCCGCCGTGGGCTCGTCGAGCACGAGCACCAGAGGCTCGTCGCGCATGAAGCCCCGGGCGAGGGCCAGCTTCTGCCACTGGCCGAACGAGACCTCGACGCCGTCCGGCCAGGTGGGGCCGAGCTGCGTGTCGAGCCCGGCCGGGAGCCGGGCCACCGTGTCGTCGGCCCCGGCCCGGTCGACGGCCGCATCGACCGCCGGAGCGTCGTCGAGGCGGGGCTCGTCGCCCAGGCCCACGGAGTGGCGGGCACGGAGCTCGAACCGGAAGAAGTCCTGGAAGGCGCCGGCCAGGCGGGTCCGCCACTCCGGGGCCGACATTCGGCCGAGCGGCTGGCCGTCGACGAGGATGCGGCCGGCGCTCGGCTCGTAGAGCTTGCACAGCAACTTGACGAGCGTCGACTTGCCGGCGCCGTTCTCGCCGACCACTGCGACCACGGCGCCGGCGGGCAGCTCGAGGGTCACGTCGTCGAGCACGAGATTGTCGGTGCCCGGGTAGGCGAACGAGACGTGGTCGAAGGCGATGCCCTGGGTGAGGCGCGGCGGCACCGGGAGGTCGGCGGTGGCCTCGAGGGCGTTGGCGTAGTCCTCCAGCCACGCCATCCGCCGGGATCCGTCGAGCCAGATCCCCCGCAGGAACCCGATCTCGCCGACGGTGGCGCCGATGTAGGACGACAGCCGCGAACCGGCGGCGAGGATGAGGAGAACGTCACCGGCCGGCGCGTCGAGACCCGACGCCACGAAGACCACTGCGCCCACGTACGCCAGTCCGAACACGGCCCAGGCCAGCGCGTGCCACACGGCGCTGCCCCACCGGGCGGCGGACACGAGGCGGTACCAGCCCTCCCACGCGACACGCCGGTCGACGTGGAGGCGCTCGCCGATCCGCGTGACCCGGACCTCCTTGCCGGGCGGGGCGGTGGTGGCGGTGAAGAACAGGTGCTTGGCCAGCCGCTCGGACTGCGCGCCCTTCTCCTGGGCAACCCGTTCCACGCCGGGTCGCCACGACGAGGTCACCACCGTCGGCAGCGCGAAGACGGCCAGCAGGGCCAAGGCGGGGTGGATCGACACCAGCAGCGCCACCGTGACGCCGAGGCGCAGGATCCATCCGCACGTCGAGAACACCGACATGTACATGTGGTCGAGGACGAACACGTGATTGCGGAGCAGGGAGATGCGGTCGAGGTAGTCCGGACGCTCCTGGTGCGTGATCGTGACGACGGAGGCCTGGAGCCGGGCCACGTGCGACTCGAGAGCGATGGTCACCTTGTCGCGGAAGTGGCGTTGCACCCGGGTGCTCACGGTGCGCAGGAACCACGTGGCGGTGGCGGACAGCCCGAGCCCCAGGGCGGCCACACGCAGCAGCCCCCGGTTGTCCTCCAGGATGCCCTCGCCGAGCAGCTTGAGCCACAGCGCCATCAGGGCATCGGGCAGGGAGGCCAGCAACGCCAGCACGAAGGCGGCGGCGAGGAGGCGGGGCTCGTGCTGGTAGCCGAGCTTCAGGGCCCGCCACATCGACGACAGGGCGGGCGGCAGCTCGCCGGGCCCGCCTTTCGCGGCCGGCGATCCCGTCTCAGGTGAGGGCTTCATAGGTGGCGTCCTCCTCACCGGCTTCGAAGCGCTGGGCCTGCAGGTTGAACATGGTGGCGTACCGGCCGTTGCGGGCCAGCAGCTCGTCATGGGTCCCGAGCTCCACCACGCGACCGTGCTCGAGGACGCAGATCCGGTCGGCGTGGCGCACGGTGGAGAACCGGTGCGAGATCAAGATGGTGGTGGCGCCTCGCGTGGCCGCCAGGATCCTCTCGAAGATCTCCGCCTCGCCGCGCACGTCCAGCTGGGCGGTCGGTTCGTCGAGCAGCACCAGGCCGGCGCCCTGGTGCACGGCGCACAACGCCCGGGCCAGGGCGACACGCTGCCACTGACCGCCCGACAGGTCGGTGCCCCCCTCGTACCCCTTGTTGAGCGGCGTGTCGAGATCGGCGAGATCGACGGCTCCGGCCTCGGCCAGCGCGGCCAGGACGGCCTCGTCGGGCGCCCCGCCCGGTGCGACGTTGTCGCGCAGGGGGAGCTCGAAGCGGATGAAGTCCTGGAACACCGCCGTCACCCGCGACCGCCAGTCGTCGACGTCCATGGCGCGCAGGTCGACGCCATCCACCTCGATGGCGCCCGCCTGAGGGTCGTAGAGCCGGCAGAGCAGCTTGGCCAGGGTCGTCTTGCCCGCCCCGTTCTGGCCGACGATGGCGAGGGACGAACCGGCCGGGATGGTGAGGTCGAACCCGGACAGCACCGGGTCACCGCCCTGCGGGTAGGCGAAGGTGACGTCGCGGAAGCGGATGTCCCTGGCCGGAGCGCCGGCGGCGGGGACCGGCGGGCCCGCCGGCGGCGGAAGCGCACCCTTGGCGCCCATCGCGCCCTGCAACCGGAGGACGGCGGCGACGGGGGCGGAGGCCCCGTCCATGGCCCAGTTGAGGCCGCCGAAGGCGATGGCGCTCGTTCCCACCGCCACCTGGGCGAACACCACCAGGCGGTCGAGGTCCAGGTGCCCGCCGTTGACCGACGCAGCCAGCGAGGCGAACACGACCAGGTTGGCCCCGCCGACCACGAGCAGGCTCCACGTCACCGGGCGCTGGCGCAGGCGGGTGGCGCGGTACTGGAGGTCGAACAGCTGCTTGCGCCGGCTGACGAACCGGTCGATCGTCCAGCCGGCCAGGCCGAACACGCGCAGCTCCTTGGCCGCAGGCGGATCGACGGCCAGGCGGTACGCGTACTCGGCGTGGCGCTGCGCCTCGCGGACCTCGTCGGTGTTGCGGTCCCGCCACACCGAGCTCTCGCGCAACAGCCAGTGGGTCGACAGCCACGCCCCGCCCAGCAGCAGCGGGGCCCACCACGCATAGCCGAACAGCACCAGCGCCGACGCCAGGCCGCCGATGGCCTCCACCAGGCCGCCGGCGATGAAGTCCATGTTCATGTACATGGGCGGACCGGTCATGCCGAAGTCGAACTCGCGGGCCACAGTGAGATCGGCGGTGAGCTCGGGGTCCTCCAGGTGGCCCATCCCGGGCGGCCGCACGCACGCTTCGGAGAGCCGGTCGTACAGCCAGGCCGAGACCCTGCTGCCCAGGTTGGCGCTCACCGCCTGGTGCACGGGCGCCAGAACCTGGAGCAGGACGAACACGACGCCCATGGCCGCCAGCGGCCCGGCCAGATCGTCGCCCCCCTGCACGGCGCCGACCAGCACCCCCATGGTGACCGCGAACGCGGCAGGGAGGACGCCTCGCAGCACCAGGACCACCCACCACGCCGCCGCCAGCGTCCGGTCCGCCCGGGGCAGGACGGCGAAGAACTTCCATTCCTTCCTTTCGCGCAGGCGGAGCCGGGTGGCCATCGTCGGAACGATGGCACATCCTCCGCCGAAGCTGTCCGTCGACCCTCCTTCGTCTGCCAAGCTTTGTCCAGGACGAATGGAGGACCGATGGTCGAACGAGCCCCGGACGGGATGCGGCGCTTCACGATGCGACGCGAGTTCGACGTGTCAGGCGTCTCGGGCACCGGGATCGTGCTCGAGGGCGTGCACTTCTCCACCGGGGTGGTGGTCATCCACTGGCTGACACCGCCCCCCCGAGGGTCCATCAGCGTGTTCGACGACATCGAGCAGTTCCTGTCGATCCACGTGCGGCCCCATCCGGACAACCGCACCGTGCTGCGCTGGGAGGACGGCGAGGAGCTGGTCTGCGACCAGCTGCCGCCTGTGGTCGACGCCGTCGGTGAGGATCCGGGCACGGAGGAGATCGAGGCGGTCGGGGCCCCGGCCGGCTGACGCAGGCTGCGCTCGGGACTTCAGCTCCGGCAGGCGAACAGCAGCAGCTGGCGGCACGGCGCCGTCGAGGGCGGCGTGACGGGGGCCGGAACCGGGACCGGCGCAGGGGCGGGCACGGCGGCGGCCAGAACCGGGCGGAGGTCGAGCGGCGCGAGCGCCAGGTCGATCTGCACGGGCAGCCGGTCCGGGTGGTCACGGGCCAGCTCGGCCACCGCGTACGAGAAGGCCGCCTGCACCGACCCTGCGGCGCGCTGGTCGATCATGGCCTGGCGGATCATGTACTGCACGAGGAACGAGCGCCCGAACCGCGAGCTCTCGTAGGCCAGCGCATCGGCCGGCGCCGCGCCGGTGAGGATGCGGCCGGGGGCCAGCACCTCGGTGAAGCCTCCTCCGTAGCAGCCGGCGATGGCGATCCAGGCCCGGTGGGGCAGCAGGTGCGACAGCCGCTCGCCGAGCTCCAGGTCCGTCAGCAGCTCGCCGTCGGCACCGATGAGTGCCTCACTGGTCACACCGAGCTTGCGCACGTGGCCGCCGTAGAAGAACACGGCGGTGGCGTCGGGGCCGGCGCGGGCGACCAACCACTCCACCGCCTCACGGATGTGGCCGGCAGTCGCCTGCCCGTCCCGCAAGACGAGGCGCTGCGCCGTGGGGACACCCATCCCGGCCAGCGCGAGGTCCGTGTCGTCGGCGTCGTTGACGGCGGACCGCAGGTCGCTGGCGGTGCCGGGATAGTCGTTGATGCCGACGATCACCGCCCACGTGCCCGTGCCGGTCCCGGGCGGGGTCGTCGCGTCGAACTGGGGCGGCGGCGCCGGCTCGGGCGCCGGCTCGACGCGCTTGGCGTGCGCCTCGAAGCGCTCCGGCGGCGGGGCCATGACGACCTCGCCCTGCGCCGGACCGCCCGCCGCGACAGTGAGCGCCGGGGCCGGGGGAGCGGCCGCTGGTGACGCCGACGGCACCGCCGGCGGCGCAGCGTCGCTCGGCGCCGACGCGGCGGCGGCTGCTGCGCCGGCGGCCGCGGCGTCGGCGAGCCGGTCCGGCAGCATGGGCATGGGAGCGGGTCCAGTGGCGCGGGTCGTGGCCGCCGCCGTGGCGAGGACGAAGAGCGCGACGATGGCCGCGCCCATCACGGATCCCGCCCGCCTCCACCGGTTCAGCAAGCCGCTCCCTCGATCGACCCCGACCGGACGGCCCCAGCGCCGCCCGAACGGACTCACATTCCAGGTTCGACGCCACGGAGCGATGTCCTGCCGGCCGGGCCCACACGGGACGACACGGACGGACCCTCTCCAATGGGCACGATCGGCATCCTGAGGCGATGATGCTCCGGTGACCGACGAGGAGGCCATGGTCGCCGCCCTCGAGGAGGCGGCGCTGGCGCCCGCCCACGGCGACGTGCCGGTGGGCGCAGTGGTCATCTCCGATGGCGAGATCCTCGCCCGGCACCACAACGAGCGCGAGCACCGGGCCGACCCCACCGCGCACGCCGAGCTTCTGGCCATGCGGGACGCAGCCAAGCGGCTCGGCTCCTGGCGCCTCGACCGCGCCACCGTGGTCGTGACGCTCGAACCGTGCCCGATGTGCGCCGGGGCCCTGGTGGCGGCCCGAGTGGCCCGCGTCGTGTTCGCCGCTCCCGACCCCAAGGCGGGGGCGTGCGGCTCGCTCTACAACCTGTGCGCCGACCCCCGCCTGAACCACGAGGTGGCGGTGACACCGGGCGTCCTCGCCGGGGCGGCCGGCGCCCTGCTCATCGAGTTCTTCGCCGCCCGCCGCTGACCGGCCGGCGGGCGGGCACGGCGCCCGTTCCGTGCCCGCCATGAGCCCGCCTACTTCTCCTCCGGGACGATGCGCACCGGGGCGAAGTAGATCTCCTGCCGCCCATTGCCCTCGTCGCCCGCCCGGCTGTCCGTCCACACCGTGAGCGCACGCTCCTGCTGGGAAACGAGACCGAGCCGGCTGCCGAAGTCGGCTGTCTCAGGGTTGATGCCCTGCGGGCCGACCCGGGAGTCGAACAACTTGTCCGACACCGTGATGGTGCGCCACGTGGCCCCGGCGTCGAAGCTCGTGGCCAGCGCGGCGGCGGCGAAGTTGTTGGCCGCGCCCCCCTCGGAGCGGTCGAGGAAGGCGACGTCCACGCGGCCGTTGAGGGCCACCGAGACGGTCGGCAGGTACTGGTGCGTGCCGGTGCTGTCGGCCGCGTTGACCTGCACCCGCTTGCCCCACGTCTCGCCGCCGTCGTTCGTCCGGCGCACGAACACGTCCCAGTCCGACCCCCGCCGGTCCGCCCATGCGACGTAGATCGCGTCGCCGCTGGGAGCCTCGCCCTTGGGCGCCACCGCGACCGACGGGTACACCGGCGTGTACGGGTTGAACCGGTCCGTGGCCTTGATGGCGTCGTCGACGACCGACACCTCCTCGAACGTCGCGCCCGAGTCCTTCGACCTGGCCATGACGAGCGCGAAGTCCCCCTCGTAGGTCGGTGCCCCGGCCTTTCCCTCGAAATCGGTGGTGTCGTCGCCGTAGTCCTCGAACAGCACCATCAGCTCGCCGTTGATCCCGAAGAACGGCGTGGCTGCGCCGACCCGCTCCCGGCCGCCGGAGACGGTGACGGCCTGGCCGAAGGTGGCGCCGCGGTCCGTGGACGTGGCGACGACCACCGGGTTCGGCGGAGGGCCGAAACCGTTGGTGATGCCCTCGACCGACGCCGATGCCTGGACGAAGCCCACGTGGATGGTGCTGCCGTTGGCCAGGACCCGGGGTTGGTAGCCGTACGGCCCTGCGACCTTCGTCGGCGCCGCGAAGCTGGCGCCGGCGTCCTTCGACTGGGTCAGCCACACGCCTGTCGGGTTGTTCGTCGTCTCCGCCAGCGTCACGAAGGCGGCGTAGAGGTCGCCGGAGGCGTCAAAGGCGAGATCCGGGGCGTAGGCGCGTTGCTCCCCCGGAGGCAGCGGGATGTTCGTGGTCTTCCACGTGGCGCCCGCGTCCTCGGAGCGGCGCACGACGGCCGACAGCTGCGGACGATCGATCCGCGCCGCCACCACGAGGGTGTCGGCGTCCTTGGGAGATGCCACGACGGCCGGCGAGTTGAACGCATCGAGGCTTGCCTCGTCGGTCGTCGGGGTGACGGCCCGGTTGGTCCCCGCGGACACCTCCATCCGAGGTGGGCTGTCGTCGTCCGAGTTCACCGCCAGCCCGATACCGACGAGCGCCAGCCCGACGCCGGCCGCCGCTGCCAGGGCGGCGGTGCGCCCGCGCCCTGTGCGTCGGGGTGTGATGGCCGGGTCGTAGGTGATGCCTTCGTCGGCACCGGAATCGGTCTTCAATGCAACTCCTTGGGTCTCGGCTGTCTCCGGCGCCGTCTTGGCCGGGGGCCACGTGGGCAAGAGGACAGCCCGCAGGCTGCCCTCTCGGCCCGGCTGTCACTGCCCGACGGCTGACCAGCGGGCGCCGACGGAGCCCCGGCGGTCACGAGGACCGGGAAGGACCAGAGCCGGCGCTCCGAGGCACCGGGGCAGCGGCAGGAGGGACCGTGGACGGCCGTGGCGCGTACGCATCGTGGCCCATCGCATGCCCCTTTCGATCGTGTTTCGGCAGCCTGCGCAGCGGCAGGCTGCCGAAACGCCGGCGCACCCGGCTGGGAAGAAGCTTACAGGCCTGACCCTATGTCTCCAATAGGTACAACGTCCGAAGGAGAGGACGCGCACCGGTCCCGTTCCGCTACCATGCCGGCCCGAACGCGGCGTCGCCTCCCGTCGAGCGCTGCACTGAGGGAGGACTGATCGCCAGCGTCGCCGGCCTCCCCCACGGCTCGGCTCTCGTACGCCTCCTGGCGTCCGGCCTGGTCCTGGCCACCGCGGACGCCGGGCGGGGGTTCCCGGCGTCGAGCGAGCGCGACCCGGCGGCCGACGGCACCGCCGTCGCGTGCGGCGCGCCCCTTCCGGCGGTCCCCGTGCGGGCCCTGCCCCTGTTCGTGACCGTCCCGCCGCCGCTCGCCCCCGCAGCGACGGCCGCCCTCGAGCGGGCGGGCGCCACGTCGGTGGTGTCCCGGGGCGGTGGTGTGGTGAGCTTCGTGGCCCGACGTGGCGTCGCCGAGTCGGCGCTGTCCCTCGTCGGCGCCACCGGGGTGGTCAGCCTCGACTGCCGCGGCCGTCGCCACGAGGTGCCGAACGACCCCGGCTACGTCTCGCAGTGGGCGCTGCCCGCCGTCCGGGCCCCTGCGGCGTGGGATCGCACCCACGGATCGACCGCCGTGGTGGTCGCCGTGGTCGACTCCGGCGTGGACGGGACGCATCCCGACCTGGCCGGCAAGCTGGTGCCGGGGTACGACGCCGTGCACGGCACGCCGCTGGCACCGGGCAACACGGACCAGGTCGGGCATGGCACGGCGGTGGCCGGTGTCATCGCCGCCACCCCGAACAACGGCGGCGGAGTGGCCGGGCTCGGTTGGGACACCCGAGTGGTCGCCGTCAAGGACGGGGACGCCCTGCCTCTGCGCAGCGCCACCGTCGCCGGTATTCGCTGGGCCGCCGACCACGGGTTCCGGCTCATCAACGTCAGTTCCGGATACCCGGCGCCGGACGAGAACGAGACCGACGCAGTGGCCTACGCCCGCAGCAAGGGAGCCGTCGTCTTCGCATCGGCCGGCGACGCCGCCCAGAGCGGCAACCCGGTCAACTATCCGGCAGCCGTCGAGGGCGCGGTCGGCGTCGGCGCCGTCGGGTTCGACGGATCCCGCGCCCCTTACTCGAACACCGGCTCCTACGTGGACCTCGTGGCGCCGGGTGGCTCCGCCGACGGCCAGACCGCGCACGACATCCACGTGCTCGCGCCGGGCGGTGGCACGACCTTCCGGGCCGGGACCAGCTTCTCCGCCCCCCACGCGGCAGCTGCTGCGGCACTGGTGATGGCAGCGTCCCCGCTGCTCAGCGCGAGCGACGCGGTCGGCCTGCTGACGTCCACCGCCGCAGACCTGGGTGCCCCCGGGCGCGACTCCGAGTACGGCGCCGGGCTGCTCGACGCCGACGCCGCCGTCGCGGCCACAAGCACGACGGCGCGGTCCCTGCGGCCGGCATCGGGATACCGGCTGGTGGCCAGGGACGGGGGCATCTTCGCCGTCGGCGACGCGCCGTTCCTCGGGTCCACCGGCGCTCTCCGGCTGGCCGCTCCGATCGTCGGGTCGGCGACGACACCATCAGGGAAGGGGTACTGGCTCGTGGCGTCGGACGGCGGGATATTCGCGTTCGGCGACGCCCGCTTCCTCGGATCGACCGGTGCCGTCCACCTGGCCCGGCCCGTCGTCGGAATGGCGCCGACACCGTCGGGGAACGGGTACTGGCTGGTCGCGTCGGACGGCGGCGTATTCGCATTCGGCGACGCCCGGTTCCTCGGCTCCACCGGCGCGCTCCCCCTGGCCAGGCCGATCGTGGGGATGGCGCCGTCGCCGTCGGGCGACGGCTACAC
This sequence comes from Acidimicrobiales bacterium, assembly GCA_036262515.1. Lineage (GTDB taxonomy): Bacteria > Actinomycetota > Acidimicrobiia > Acidimicrobiales > JAHFUS01. The sequence continues at coordinate 87,190 of DATAIT010000031.1, forward strand.
GCTGGTGGCCTCGGACGGAGGGGTCTTCGGCTTCGGGACCTCGGCGTTCTTCGGGTCGACCGGCGCCGTCACCCTGCGCAGGCCGATGGTGGGGATGGCGGCCACCCCCTCGGGCCGCGGGTACTGGTTGGTGGCGTCCGACGGAGGGATCTTCGCCTTCGGCGACGCCCGCTTCCTGGGCTCCGCCGGCGGCCTTGCGTTGGCCCGCCCCATCGTCGGGATGGCGGCGACACCGTCCGGCGGCGGGTACTGGCTCGTGGCCGCCGACGGGGGCGTCTTCGCCTTCGGGGATGCACGATTTCACGGCTCCGCAGGCGGCCTCCGCCTCAACCAGCCGATCACCGGAATGACGGTTGCAAGGTGATTCGCCACCCCTAATCCCCGGGGTCTTCCAGAATCGAAATACCCCTGCGCCGTGTAACCTTTCGCCGTGGCCAAGACTGACAGCGACAAGGCGTTCCTCGACGACGACGAGCAGCCGGGCTTGTTCGGCCGCGTCAGGAACTCGGGCAAGGGACCCCTGCTCCTGCTGGTCGGGCTCCTGCTGTTCCTGGTGCTCGTGTACGTGCTCGTGCTCAACGCGCTGCGGCCCCACACGCCGGGACGCGAGATCACGATCGACGAGTTGCAGCAGAAGGTGCGCGACAAGGAGGTCACCGAGGTCACGCTCCTGGCCGAGGACCATCGCCTCGTCGGCACCGACGCGGGCGGCGACTGGTGGACCGGCATCGGTCCCAACGACCTGCTTGCGCCCCAGCTCCTCACCGATTTCGTCCGCGGCGGGCTGCGCACGCGCATCGACACCCAGACGTCGAAGAACCTGCTCCGCACGGCCACCCAATTCGTCCTGCCGGCAGCCACGTTCGCCGTCTTCTTCGTCCTGATCTTCTACATGCGCAGGACCCGTGACGGCGACAACTCGGAATGGGCCGTGCTCGGGCGGGCCAGGGGCAAGCGCTACGCCACGGGCGAGGACTCGAGCGTCACCTTCGCCGACGTGGCCGGTCTCGAGGAGGCAATCACCGAGCTCAAGGAGGTACGCGACTTCCTCAAGCACCCGGAGACCTTCGAGCGCCTGGGTGCCAAGCCGCCTCGCGGCATCCTGCTCCTCGGTCCCCCTGGCTGCGGGAAGACGCTGCTGGCCAAGGCGGTGGCGGGCGAAGCCGGCGTGCCGTTCTTCTCCGTCTCCGCCTCGTCGTTCATGGAGATGCTCGTGGGCGTGGGCCCGTCCCGCGTGCGCGACCTGTTCCAGAAGGCCAAGGCGGCCGCGCCGTCCATCATCTTCGTGGACGAGATCGACGCCGTCGGCCGGACCCGGTCGTCGGGCTCGATGAACCCCGAAGGCGAGTCCACACTCAATGAGCTGCTGATCCAACTCGACGGGTTCGACACGGCCCAGCGGGTCGTGCTCATGGCCGCCACCAACCGGGCCGACATCCTCGACTCCGCCCTGATGCGCAAGGGCCGCTTCGACCGCCAGGTCGTCATCGACGTCCCCAACAAGGCGGGCCGCCTCGCCATCTTCAAGGTCCACTCACGCGGCAAGCCGGTGGCGTCGGACGTCGACCTCGAGCGGTTCGCCGGGCGCACGGTCGGTCTGTCCGGCGCCGACATCGCGGCGGTCATGAACGAGGCGGCCACGCTGGCCGCCCGCCGCCGCCTCAACTCCATCGGCAATGCCGAGATCTCCGAGGGCATCGACCGTGTCATCTCCGGTGCCGAGCTGCACTCGCACATCCTCAGCCCCGACGAGAAGCGCCGGGTCGCCTACCACGAGGCCGGCCACACGCTCGTGGGGTGGGTCCTGAACTCGGCCGTCACCGTCGAGAAGGTCTCCATCGTGGCGCGTGGCCACGCCCTCGGCCTCACCTGGAGCCTTCCCATCGAGGATCGCCGGCTCAAGACGCGCTCGCAGATGGAGGAGGAGATCACCGCTGCGCTGGCCGGGCTGGCGGCGGAGCTCGTCGTCTACGACGACCCCTCCGGCGGCTCGCAGTCCGACCTCATCCGGGCGACCGGGCTGGCCCGCCAGATGGTCTACGACCTGGGCATGAGCGATCTCGGTCCGGTCTTCCTCGGCTCACGCGAGAGCGGCTACACGAACGAGCACTCGGACCACATCACCGAGCAGGCCGACAACGAGGTCCGCCGGATCCTCGACGAGGCGAACCAGCGGGCGCGCACCGTGCTCACGGCCTACCGCTCCCATCTCGACCGCCTGGTCGACCTGCTGGTGGCCCAGGAGACGCTGGAGTACGTCGACCTCGAGCAGGCGCTCGGAGACCTTCCCAAGGGCCTGCCGTCGAGTGCCGACCTGGCCGCCGAGCGGCGCCGCACCAGCTCCACCCGCAACTGAACGGGCGCGCTGGCGGCGTCTGCGCTCTAGGCCAGCACGTTCATCTGGGCCATCATGTCGTGGTCCTCGTGGGCCAGATTGTGGCAGTGGTACACGTAGCGGCCGGTGTAGTTGGTGAACTTCGTGACGAACTCGACGCTGGTTCCGGGGTCGACGCGCACGGTGTCCTTCCAGTCCCGCTCGCCGGCGCTGGGCGGGGTCCCGGCCCGCTGCAGGAGCTGGAACATGGCCAGGTGGATGTGGAACGGGTGCGCCATGCCCGACGTGTTCGTGACGACCCACTTCTCCGGCACGTTGATCTTCGGCTGGACATCGACGCGGTTCGGATCGAACGACTGCCCGTTGATGACCCAGAGCCCGGTCGACGTGTTCAGCGAGAGCGTGAAGTTCCTTGTCACGGTCGGAGTCGATGTCAGTCGGGCGATCGTGCGAAGTGACGACGGGAGCGAGCTCAGATCCGCCTCCGGGCTTCCGACGTCGAAACGCATGATGCTGTCGGTGCCGTCGGTCGACACACCCTTCAGGTTCTGGAGAACGATCCTCGTGCCGGCCGCATAGGCCGCGAAGTCGATCACGACCTCCACTCGCTCGCCGGGGGAGAGCCGGATGCTCGGCGTGACGAACGGGGCCGACAAGAGCCCGCCGTCGGACGCGATCTGCGTCAGCGACGCGCCGGAGTCCAGGCGCAACTCGTACTCACGGGTGTTGGAGCCGTTCACGAAGCGCAGGCGGTACTTGCGCCCTGCCACGGCCAGGCGGGGCCATGGCCGGCCATTCACGAGGATGGTGTCGCCGAGGACGGAGTTGTGGCTGTCGACGAAAGCCAGCGAGCCGTCGGCGTTGAAGCTGCGGTCCTGGATGATGCAGGTGATGTCGTAGGCACCGGTGGGCAGGTTGAGGGCGGCCTCGACGCGGTCGCTGATCTGGTACGCCCCGGCCAGTCCCATGTACACGTTGCGGGACGTGCTGTGCGCGGCGTGATCGTGGTACCACAAGGTCGACGCCACCTGGGTGTTCGGGTACGTGTAGGTCTTCGCCGCACCCGGGGCGATGAGGTCGGTGGGATGCCCGTCGCTGTCCGGCGGGACGTTGGCCCCATGGGTGTGCACCGTCGTCGGGACGCCGAGCCCGTTGGTGTGGCGGACGACCACGCGCCGGTTGCTCTTGGCCTTGATCGTCGGTCCCGGGTAGGAGCCGTTGTAGGTCCATACCTCCGTGGTCTTGCCCGGCATGATGGTCACGCTGGCCGGGCGCATCACGATGTCGTAGTAGTCGGTCGTGGAGTCGCTCGACGTCTTCGCCAGCACCTTGAGCTTCTTGAGGGCGACCGCGAACTGCGGCGTCGAGGGTGCCGCGAACGCCGACATCGCCCGCTCGAAGGGGACGAGCATGGCGGCGCCTCCCGCCGCCATCATCTGCAGGACCTGTCTGCGGGTCAGCGGCACGGGGCCTCCTTCGAGGGCAACGACGGGGCGCGCTCGGCCGTCCGGGCGACCCGCGCAAGCGGTGACGGCGCCCACGGAAGGCCGAACGCGAGCGAGTACACGACCAGCAGGCCGAAGGAACAGCGCAGTGTGAGGATCGACTCCTGGAGGGAGTGCAGGACCAGCGATCCCTCGTCGTGCGTCGCCGTGAAGAGCAGGGAGTGGACGTACGCACCGGGCACGCTGGCCAGCGAGGAGGCCCCGGCGCCGACCGAAGCCCAGAGGACGTACGCGCCGACTCCGTCGGCGCTCCGTCCACTGGCGGCGAGGGCGCGCCGCACGCCAAGCGTGCCGACGAGCAGCAACACGAACGCAGCGGGGAACGACAGCGCCGAGTCCCGCAGCCAGTGCAGGGTCGGGCTGATGTACACGGCCTCGTGCGACTGGGCCGGGTCCTCGTGGAGCCGATGGAGCACGAACCCGACGGCGACGGACTGGAGCAGGGCGGCGCAGAGGACCGAGCCGACGACCCGCACGGCAGGCAGCCCCGAGTCCGCGCCGCGCCGGCGGTCCCCCACCGTTCCGTCTCCCGCCCCCATCGCACTCGCCCCCAGATCCGCTGCCGTCATTGTCGCGTACATCGGTCCCGTCGAGAAGAGGCAATGAGCGCCGATCTCCGGGCGGGACGCTTCGGCCACGAGGCGTGGCGCCCGCCGTTGACCTTTGTGCCCGCGGCGCTTACGCTCGTGAGGAAATCGGCGACTGGGGGTTACGGTGAACAGGAAACTCTGCTTGATGCTGTGCGGCCCGTTGGCGGCCGGTGGCGCGATGCTCGTGCAACCGGCATCGGCGGTCACTGCGACGTGCGGGCTACCGGGTTTCGTCGAGGCGGTGCCGGCGACGATCGTCGGGGCGGGGACGATCATGGGAACCGACGGTGACGATGTCATCGTCGGCAGTGCCGGAGCCGACGAGATCTGGGCCCTCGACGGAAACGACCTGATCTGCGGCCTCGACGGCAATGACACCATCCACGCCGGCGCAGGTGACGACACCGTGCTGGCGGGTCTCGGCGACGACACGGTCACCGGTGACCAGGGGAACGACGCCATCGCCGGTGACAACGGCGGCTTCGAGCAGGGCGGCAACGACGTCCTGTCCGGCGGTTCTGGCGACGACTTCGCCACCGGCATGGCCGGCAACGACACCATCACCGGCGGCAACGGCGGCGACGAGCTGTTCGGCGGGCCCGGCAACGACGCCGTCTCCGGCGAGAACGGTGACGACACGGTGTTCGGGAACTTCGGGAGCGACGTCCTCAGCGGTGGAAACGGCGACGATGTCGTCATCGGCGGGAATCCGAATCCGGCACCGGACCCAGACCCCGACACCTGCGACGGAGGTCGCGGCGACGACGTGATCGACCTCTGCGAGGGATGACGCGTAGACGGACCGAGCTGCTCAGCTGACGACAGAGGGGGTCGGGCGCGCAGGCGCCCGAACCCCTCTGCTCGGTGCCCCTGTCCGGTTGGCGGGCTGCGTCAAGGCGCACCGCCCCGCAGCTCTCGGGCAGTATGCGCCCATGCCGAACCTTGTGATCCGCGACCACGGCGACGAGATCAGCATCTCGTTCGACGACATCGTCAAGTACCACGGGCGGAGCTCGATCGCCGGCGTGGCGCACGCCTTCAAGGCGATGGAGCGCGCCTTTCCCCTGCTGTCTCCCGATGAGCCTCCTGACCGCTGGCTCATCGCCGTGGACAGCGGCTTCCCGGGCGGAGGAGCACGTGACGCATTCGAGATGGTCACCCGGGCAGTCACCGGAGACCGCTACCGGGTGGCGCCCGAGCTCGCCGGCGCCGAGGTCCCCGAGGCTCCAGGCGGCCGCTTCTTCTTCCGCATTCGCTACGGGTCCACGGCGGTGGACCTCGCTCTGCGGGACGGCCTGGTTCCGCCGGAGTTCCTCGACGTCGCCTGCAAGGAGGCACCGAGCGCAGTCGAAGCAGCCCATGCGAAGCGGCTGAAGGAGGAGATGGCGGCCCGACTCCTGAGTCTGTCGCCGGAGGAGGTGTACGACGCCGACGTGGCGTCACGGGCGTAGATGGACGTTCACGCGGCCGAGCAATGGGGTTCTTTTCCCGGAACGCGACACCGGGTGTCCGTGTTCCGGGAAGAGAACGGTGGCGAGACGGCCTCCTGGAGGACGGATGGCGGCGCGATGAGGAAAGCCACGAAGGCGGACAAGCGGTCGACGGCGCACATCGCCGACCGCCACGAGCTGATCCGCGTGCTCGGGGCGCGGGAGAACAACCTGAAGGACGTCGACGTCGACATCCCGAAGCGCCGGCTCACCGTGTTCACCGGCGTGTCCGGCTCGGGGAAGAGCTCCCTGGTCTTCGGCACGATCGCAGCGGAGTCGCAGCGACTGATCAACGAGACCTACAGCGCCTTCGTGCAGGGCTTCATGCCCACGCTGGCCCGGCCCGAGGTCGACGTGCTCGAAGGGCTGACCACCGCCATCATCGTCGACCAGGAGCGGATGGGCGCCACCGCCCGCTCCACCGTCGGCACGGTGACCGACGCCAACGCCATGCTGCGCATCCTCTACAGCCGGGTCGGAACACCACACGTCGGGCCGCCGATCGCCTACTCGTTCAACGTCCCCACCCGGCGGGCCAGCGGGTCGATGACCGTCGACAAGGGCAAGGGCGAGCGGATCGTGGTGCGCGACGCCGTCTACCACGGCGGCATGTGCCCGCGCTGCGAAGGGATGGGCTCGGTCACCGACTTCGACCTGTCCCAGCTCTACGACGACGGCAAGTCCCTCAACGAGGGTGCGCTCACGATCCCCGGATACAGCATGGACGGCTGGCACGGGCGCATCCTCAGAGGGTGCGGATTCTTCGACCCGGACAAGCCCATCCGCCGGTTCACAAAGAAGGAGCTGCGCGACCTGCTCCACAAGGAGCCGACCAAGATAAAGGTCGACGGGATCAATCTGACCTATGCCGGTCTGATCCCGACGCTCCAGCGGTCGATGCTGTCGAAGGACGTCGATGCGCTACAGCCGCACGTGCGCGCCTTCGTGAAGCGGGTCGTGACGTTCACCACCTGTCCGGAATGCGATGGCTCCCGCCTCAACGAGGCAGCGCGTTCCTCGAAGATCAGGGGAATCAACATCGCCGCCGCCTGCGGCATGCAGATCAACGACCTGGCCGAGTGGGTGGGCGGCATCGACGACCCGTCCGTGGCGCCATTGCTCGGTGCCCTGCGACACACCCTCGAGTCATTCGTGGAGATCGGGCTCGGATACCTCTCGCTCGACCGGCCGTCGGGGACCCTGTCGGGCGGCGAAGCGCAGCGCGTCAAGATGATCCGGCACCTCGGCTCCTCGCTCACCGACGTCACCTATGTCTTCGACGAGCCCACCGCCGGCCTGCACCCCCACGATGTCCAGCGGATGAACGACCTGCTCCTCCGCCTGCGGGACAAGGGCAACACGGTCCTCGTCGTCGAGCACGAGCCGGAGACGATCGCCATCGCCGATAACGTCGTCGACCTCGGGCCCGGCGCCGGAGCGGGCGGTGGCACCGTCTGTTTCCAGGGCACCGTCGAAGGCCTGCGCGCCAGCGGAACGGTCACCGGCCGGCATCTCGAGGACCGGACCGCCCTCAAGGACACCGTGCGGGCGCCCACCGGCGCGATCGAGATCCGGGGCGCGTCGACGCACAACCTCCGCCAGGTCGACGTCGACATCCCGCTCGGCGTGCTCGTCGTCGTCACCGGGGTTGCCGGGTCGGGCAAGAGCTCGCTCGTGCACGGGTCGATCCCGGCGGGCGGGGACGTGGTGGTGATCGACCAGACGCCGATCCGTGGGTCGCGACGGAGCAATCCGGCGACGTACTCCGGCCTGCTCGACCCGATCCGCAAGGCGTTCGCGAAGGCCAACGCCGTGAAGCCGGCCCTGTTCAGCGCCAACTCCGAGGGCGCGTGCCCGAACTGCAACGGCACCGGCGTCATCTACACGGACCTGGCGATGATGGCCGGCGTCGCCACCACCTGCGAGCAGTGCGAGGGCCGGCGCTTCTCGCCCGACGTGCTGCAGCACCGACTCGCCGGGCGCGACATCAGCGAGGTGCTCGCGATGCCCGTCAGCGAGGCGCTGGGGTTCTTCGGCGCGGGGGAGTCGAAGGTGCCGGCGGCG
>DATAIT010000032.1 GCA_036262515.1 Acidimicrobiales bacterium
TCGCCCTCGGCGCCTCGGCCCTCGTGCTGGCCGGCCGCCGCGACAGCAAGGTCCCGGCCAAGGCTCGTCGGTAGTACCCCGCACGTCGACGTCGAGCGAAGGGGCAGCCTCCGGGCTGCCCCTTCGTCACGCCGGTGGAGCCGTCGCTCGGCGGCGCGGGCGGCGAGCTATCGCTCGGAGGGTCGCATGACGTAGCCCGTGGCCCGGATGGTGTGGATCATCCGGGCGCCAAGGGCGTCGATCTTGCGGCGCAGCGAGCTCATGTGCACCTCGAGCACGTGGTCGTCCGCGTCGTAGCCCCACACCTGCGCCAGCAGCTGGCGCCTCGGCACCACCCGTGTGCGATTGCGCACCAGGACGGCGACCAGCTTGAACTCGGTGGCCGTGAGCGCGATCGGTTCGCCCGCCCTGGTCACGGACTGCGCAAGCTCGTTTACGACGAGGTCGCCGCACTCCCACACCTGCGCCACGGCCCGGCCGCTGCGGCGTAGGACGGCCCGGACCCGCCACGACAGCTCCTCCGGATCGAAGGGCTTGACGATGTAGTCGTCGGCGCCCATGCGAAACGCGCCGTGGACGTCCTCGGCCGCATCGGCCGCCGTCACGAAGATGATCGGGAGGTCGCTGGTCTGGCGGAGGCGACGGGCGACCTCGGAGCCGTCGATCCCGGGCAGGTGGCAGTCGATCAGCGCCAGGTGCGGCCGGAAGTCGTCGACGGCATCGAGGGCGGCCCGCCCGTCGCCCACCGCGCAGATCCGGTACCCGTCGTTCTCGAGGATGGCCACCAGCAGTCCCTGCGCGGCGGCGTCGTCCTCGACCACCAGCACGCGCAGCTCGGCCATCGTCGCCTCCGGATCTCGAGGGTGGTCGTGATCGTACCTTGAGGTCCCGTTGAGGGAGATGAAGGCTGAAAATTGAGGGAATCTTGATAATGACTTGAGCATTTGTTGAGGTCATCGCGCCGAGATGTTTCCACGATCGGGTCGCTCTTGCGCCCGACCAACGTGAAAGGGGCTGCATGACCCGCCGTACGCTCGCCACCATCGCTCTCAGCACCGGACTGGCCGTCGCCAGTGCCGCCGGCCTGGCCATCCCGGCCCGCGCCGCCGTCACGGGCGACACCACGACCACCTTCACCCTCTCGGGCGGCCTGCTCTCCATCACCGTCCCCGCCTCCAAGGCGCTGGGTTCGGTCGCCACCGGATCGGCCTCCACGGCCGCCGCCCAGCTCGGCACCGTCGCCGTCGGCGACGCCCGGGGCACCCTGCTCGGGACCTGGACGGCCTCGGTGAGCTCCACCGCCTTCACCACCGGCGCCGCCACGGCCAACGAGACCATCGCCAACTCCAACGCCGACTACTGGTCGGGTGCGGCGACCGCCACCACCGGGACCGGCGTCTTCCTGCCCGGTCAGGCGACGGCGCTGGCCAAGGTGACCCTCGGCTCTTCGCGGACGGCCTTTTCGGCCTCTGCGCTCGTCGGCAACAACACGGCCTCGTGGAACCCGACGGTCAACGTCAACATCCCGTCGGCCGCGGTGGCCGGCGACTACACCGGCACGATCACGCACTCCGTGGCCTGACTCCGGCCGTCTTCATGGTGTCATCGGGTCTGCCAGGCCTCCGGGCCTGGCAGACTCGCGCCTTGCGATCGTTGCGGTTCGGGACCGGGTTCTTGGGGGCGTTCGTCGTGTTCACCGTCGCCCTGGCGCGGTCCCCGGCCGGAGCCCTCGCCATCAGCGTCCCTGCGTCCAAGAACCTGGGAACCGTCGCCACGGGCGCCAGCTCGGTCTCTGCGCAGCTGGGGCCGGTGACGGCGACCGACACCGGTGTGCTGTCCCCACCTTCGTTCGTGGCCCAGGTCACCTCCAGCACCTTCACCACCGGCACCAAGACGTCGGCCGAGACGATCCAGAAAACGTCGATCCGGTATTGGTCGGGACCGGCGACGGTGTCGAGCGGGCTGGCCGCTTCGTCCGCTCCCGGCCAGCCGACGGCGGCCTCCGCCCAGGACCTCAGCACCAGCCGGACCGCATTCACCGCCACGGGGCTGCTGCTGTCGGTCTCGGTGACGTGGAATCCGACATTGATCATCACCATCCCGGCCAGCGCCGTCGCCGGGGTCTACACGGGCACCATCACCCACTCCGTGGCGTGAGGTACGACAGGCGCCTCCGGTATCGGGAAGGCCCCGTGCGCCGCCGTCTCCCCTTCCGCGTGGTCGGCGGCCTGCTGATAGCCGTCGCGCTCGCCGGAGCAGCCCTGCCGAGGCCGGCGGCCGCCCAGGACGAGAGCGACGAGACAGTCGGCATCCGGCTCGTCGACGCACCGTCCAGCCGCGTGGACGACCCGCGGGCCAAGATCTACATCGTCGACCACGTCGCGCCCGGCACGACGATCAAGCGCCGGGTCGAGGTCAACAACGGATCGAACGAGCCGCAGACGATCCAGCTGTACGCGGCGGCGGCCGACGTGTCCGCCGGGGCGTTCCGCTTCGCCGACGGCCGGGTGGCCAACGACCTGAGCCGGTGGACCTCGGTGGACCCCTCGAGCGTCACCCTGGCGCCGCGCACCACGGGTCTGGCCACCGTGACGGTGGCCGTCCCCCCCAACGCCTCGGCGGGTGAGCAGTACGCGGTCGTCTGGGCCGAGCTGCGGGCTCCGGCCCCCGACGGAGGCGGGATCGCCGCCGTCAACAGGGTCGGCGTGCGCATCTACCTCTCCGTCGGCCCCGGCGGTGAACCGCCCACGGATTTCGAGGTCACGGCCCTCCAGGGGCGGCGCTCGGCCGACGGCAGCCCCCTCGTGGCGGCCACCGTGCACAACACCGGGGGCAGGGCGCTCGACCTGAGCGGTGAGCTCCGGCTCACCAACGGCCCGGGAGGGCTCACCGCCGGTCCGTTCAGCGCCACCCTCGGCACCACGCTTGGGCCGGGCGAGACGGAGCCTGTGCTCGTCACCCTCGACAAGTCGTTGCCGCGGGGCCCGTGGGACGCGGCCATCACGATGCTGGCGGGAACCACGACCCGGGAGGCGACGGCCACCATCACCTTTCCGGAGGCGGCGGGCACGTCCGGGCGGGCCGTCGCCACCGAGGAACCGGGTGACGACGGACCCCGGGTGATCCTGCTGGTCGTCGTCGTAGGAGTCGGACTCCTGTTCCTCCTCCTCCTGCTGCTCCTCCTGCGGCGGCGCAGGCGCCGGCCGCGCGGGCGCCACAGCAAGGGGAGCGGCGGCTCCCGGCCGCCCTACAGCGGGTTCACCGGGACGTCGTGACCCGGGGTTCGGCCCGATGGCGTCGCCGGCGCCGCCGGGTGCTGCGGGCCGCCTCCTCGAGGACCTGCTCGGCCCACTCCTGTGCCGCCCGTGACGGCTGGCGTCCGGACCACGCGGCGGCCGTGACGACCCGTCCGACCTCCACCAGTCGCTCGTCCGCGAGGACCCCACTGGCCAGGGCGGCGGTGTACTCGGCCGGTGTCTCGGCCGGCCGTCGGGGCCGCCCCCGCGCCGCCCCGACCCGCGCCAGCCGGGCGAAGTAGCGGGTGACCCACGGCTGGGCGGCCCGCCTGCGGCGCCGCGACACCAGGCGGCGGACCACGTCGGCGGCGACGGCGGCCGCGACGAGGACGACGAGTGGCCAGTACCGGTCCCACGCCCGCCGGAAGCGCTCCCGGAGGGAGTCCTGGCGCTCGGCCTCGGCGATGCGCCCGGTGGGATCGAACCGCTGCCACCCGATGCCCGTGAACGGCACCTCCACCCAGGCGTGGGCGTCGCCGGCCCGCACGGCGAACTCCCCTCCGAAGAAGGGGCGGGTCCCCGGCAGGAAGCCCGTGGCCAGGCGGGACGGGATGCCGAGGACCCGGGTGAGCAGGGCCAGCGTCGTGGCCAGGCGCTCCGGCGTCGCCGCCCGAGCCCCGAAGAGCACGCTGTCGACGGGATCGGCGTCCGGGGCCAGCGCCGGCAGGTCGTCGTCCACCGCCACGGTGGCGTCGAGGTAGGCCGTGAGGGCGGCCACCTTGTCGTAGTCGCTGCGGGCAGTCGATGTCACCCGCTCGGCGAGGGCCCGGGCCTGCGTGCTCACACCGGGATCGGCGACGAAGTTGGGGTCGAGGCGCTGCCTGTCCGCCGCCGGTATGCCCGGGTCGGGCCCCGGCCGGGCCTGGCCTTCCTGACCGAAGCCGGAGGTCGCCGTCCGGAGCCGGTCCGACGAAACGTCGACGCGGCCGCTCTGGGCGGTGTACACGGCCCCCTTGCCCACGGCCGGGACAAGCTGGACGGTGCCGTCGGCCGCGGTGCGGCCGCCGACCGGGAGGTCGTAGTAGTACACCCGCGGAGTCCCGACGGCGACGCCGGCGTAGGGTGCCTCGACCCGGACGCGCTGCTCGGACACCGCCGTCGGGACCGACTCGAACGCCTCGGCGAACACGGGCGCGTGCCTGGCGCTCACCACGGGGCCGCCGTCGAGGAACTCGGAGCGCCGCCAGCGCCGCCCGTCCCACCGGTCGTAGGTGACGGCTCGCAGGACGCCGGCCCGATCGGCGTCGACGCGCAGGAGGATCTCGTCGGGATCCCCCCGCCGGTCGGGCCCGGCCCTGTCGGGGTCGAGCGCATCCTGGTAGGCGAGCGGCGCCGGCTCCTCGTGGAGCGGGCGGGCACCACGTTCGGGCTGCTGCGGCTGCGGACGCTGGGCGTCCATCCGTGAAGCCAGCACGGCAGCGAGCAGCAGGGCCGCGACGACCACTGTCGCCTCCCCCGCGACGCGCGACGGGCGCGGTTTCCTGCGCACGCCTCCCAGCGCAGCGGTGCCGGCCGGGGCGAGACGGTTGGCGGCGACGAGGGCGACCGCCGAGGCGGCGGCCAACCCGGCCAGGGCCGGCAGGTGCGCCATCGCATCGGCGCCCGGCCGGGCCAGGCCCACGGCGGCCAGGCCGACGGACGCCCGCACGAACGCCGGGCGCGGCCACCACACGGCGGCGCCGGCGGCCGCCAGGACGGCTGCGGTGGTGACGGCCGTCCCCGTGCCATCCGGCAGGCGGTCGGCGGACATCACGAGCAGGGCGGCGCCGAGACCGGCGTACTTCAGGAGCGGACGGGCCCGGGGAGGCAGCGCCGTCGGGATCGGCGTCTCCGGCCACCTCCCGCTGGCCACCGCCACCACCCCCGGCAGCAGGGCCAGCCCGTACGCGAGCGGCCCGACGGTGCGGGGGCCGAGGGCGAAGCCGCCGGTGGCGACGACGGAGGCCAGGGCGGCCAGTGCGGCGGCCACCGCCGCGACTACGGCCACGAGTCGCCCTCCTCGGACACGAGCAGGACCCGCACCCCGAGCCCGAGGCCTTTGGGGCGCGGCGGGCTCCCGGGGCCGGCTCGGGCCAGGCGGCGGTTGACCTGGACCAGCGAGGCGGCGGCGTCGGTGAGCGGGTGGCCGTCCTCCATGGTGGTGAGGGTCACGTGGTAGCCCCGCCGGAGCGCCTCGCCGGCGTACCAGGCGGCCCGCCCGGCGGCGGCCTCGGCGGCATCGCCGCCCGCCCCGAGGTCGACGACGAGATGGAGAGCCGGCGCCTGCGGCTGCTCGGTCTCCTTCACCACCAGCTCGCCCGTGTGGGCGGTGGCACGCCAATGGACCTGCCGGAGCCGGTCGCCCGGGAGGTAGTCGCGCAGCCCCCGGACGAGCTCGGCGTCGTGTGCGGCCGCCGCCGCCCCCTCACCCCAGCCCTGACCCAACTCGGGGAATGGTGATGCCGGCGAGACCGGACGGGGACCCACCTCGAGCTCGCGCAGGAGGCGGACGTCGTGGATGCGCGTGCAGGCCATGAGGCCGCAGAGGCCGGTGCTCCGCGCCGCCAGCCGGACGGTGTGCACGACACCGCGGGCGCGCGCCGACGCCTGGAGCGTGCCGTCGGCCGGTGGGTCGGCACGAGTCGTGGGCGGCTCGCCGCCCGCCAGCTGGAGCTCGACCGGGAACGACGACCGGCGAACGCGCACCTCGAGTGCGTACCGGTCGCCGGCGACGAGATCGCTGCGGGAGGCGCGGCCGGTGATCACGGGTCTTCGGGTCGCGTGGATGGCGACCACGGCGTCGAGACCGACGGCTGTCGCGGCGGCCACGAGCAGAAACGACCCGAGCCCGTGCGGCCCGCCGACGTTCACGCCCAACAGGCCGACGACGGCGGCCAGACCGGTACCCGAGGTGACCCCGAGGCGACGCTCCTGGCCGGACGCCGACGCCGGCTGCGACGGGAGCCGGCGCTTGCCGGCGCGCGCCAGCAGGGGCCCCACGGCGCTAGATCACCGGCGCGGCGACGCCGGCGAGGAGGTCGTCCACCAGTCGGCGGGTCGCGACCGTGCCCCGGCGGGACAGGACGCCGAGGCGGTGGGCCAGCACGGCGGCGGCCACGGCCTTGACGTCGTCGGGCGCCACGAAGTCCCGTCCGTGGAGCACGGCGTGCGCCTTGGCGACCTGCAGGAACGTCCGGGCGGCACGGGGGCTGGCCCCATGGTCGAGCTCGGGATGCGAGCGGGTGGCATCGACGATGTCGAGCACGTAGTCGGCGACCGCCGGGTCGACGTGGGTACGGTCGACGTCGGCCACGGCCGCGGCCAACTCGGGCCCGGACACCACGTGCGCCAGGTGGTCGAGGGCGGTCGGACCGCCGTCGCCCCGGAGCACGGCGCGCTCGGCCTGGCGGTCGGGCAGGCCCAGCGACACGATCAGGGCGAAGCGATCGCACTGGCCCTCCGACAACGGGAAGGTGCCGACGTCTCCGTACGGGTTCTGCGTGGCGATCACGAAGAACGGGTCCGGCAGCGGCCGGCTCACGCCGTCCACGGTGACCTGGCCTTCCGACATGGCCTCGAGCAGCGCCGACTGCGAGCGCGGCGTGGCCCGGTTGACCTCGTCGAGGAGCACCACGTTGTTGAACACCGGCCCGGGGTGGAACTCCCACGACCGGCCCCGGGGGTCGTAGACGTGCACGCCGGTGATGTCCGACGGCATGAGGTCGACCGTGCCCTGGATGCGAGCCATCGAACCACCGAGCGACCGGGCCAGGCTGCGGGCGAGCAGGGTCTTGCCCACCCCGGGGACGTCCTCCAGGAGCACATGCCCGCCGGCCAGCAGACCGGCCACGACCAGCTCCACCTCCGGACGCTTGCCGAGCACGACGGCCGACACGTTGTCCACCAGCGACGTGGCGACCGTCGCCGTCGACGTGGCGACCGTCGCGGTCGGGGTGGCGGTCGGCCCGTCCCTCATCGGTGCGGTCACCCGTCCATTGTCGGCCATCGCACCCCGGATCGCGTTCCCGGGCCGCCACGACCCCCATCACCGCGCAGGCATCTGCGCGCCGGACGTCGGCAGCCGCCGACGGGCCCCTTGGCTACCCTCTCCGCGCGATGGGCTCGACGCGCCACCGCCCGGTCCGCCCTCGGTGGTGGGGCGCCGCCGCCGCGTCGGCGGTGGTGGCGATGATGGCGCTCGGAGGCGCCCGGGCGGCGGCCGGTCCCACCCGCCTCGATCGGGGACCACGGCGGGCCCAGTCGGGGATCGAGCGCACCGTCGTCTACGACGTCGACCTGCGGATCGAGGCGAGCGGGGACCTGGTCGTCACCGAGACGATCGCCCAGGACTTCGGCTCGTCCCCACGGCACGGGATCATCCGGGAGATCCCGGTCCGCCTCCGCTACGACGACCGCTTCGACCGCGTCTACCCGCTGCGCGTCGAATCCGTCTCCGCCTCGCCGGGCACGCCGGCCGCCTACCGGGTCGAGAGATCGGGGGGCACGGCCCGCATCCGGATCGGCGACGCCGACCGCACCATCAGCGGACCGCACACCTACACGGTGGTGTACCGCGTCGAGCAGGCACTCAACGCCTTCGACGACCACGAGGAGCTGTACTGGAACGCCATCGGGTCGGGATGGCAGCAGCCCGTCGACAGGGCCTCGGTCACGGTCGAGGCTCCCGCCGCCATCCAGCAGGTGGCCTGCTTCACCGGGCCCGACGGCTCGAGTCTGCCGTGCCAGGAGAAGAGCGCCGACGGAGCCACCGCCCGGTTCGGCCAGAGTGGGATGGCGCCCTACGAGAATCTCACCGTGGTGGCCGCCCTCCCGACGGGAGCCGTTCCCGAACCCGTGCCTCGGCTCGAGGAGCGGCGCACGCTGGCTCGAGCCTTCTCGGTCACGCCGGGGACCGTGGGGGCGTCGGCCGGCCTCCTGGGTGCGGCGGTGGCCGGGATCGCCGTCCTGGTATGGAGGGTGGGACGGGATCGGCGCTACGCCGGTTCCGGGGTGGATGTCGTGTTCGGCGGGCCCGGAAGCGCCGAGCAGGCCGTCGGCGTCCTCGAACGGCCCACCACACCAGTCGAGTTCGCGCCGCCCGACGGGCTCCGCCCGGGCCAGGTCGGCACGCTGGTCGACGAGCGGGCGAACCCACTCGACGTCATCGCGACCATCGTCGACCTGGCCGTGCGGGGTTACCTGCGCATCGACGAGATCCCCAAGACGGGCTGGTTCGGCAAGCCCGACTGGACCCTCGTCAGGCTGAAGGACG
Source organism: Acidimicrobiales bacterium (assembly GCA_036262515.1). GTDB lineage: Bacteria > Actinomycetota > Acidimicrobiia > Acidimicrobiales > JAHFUS01. The sequence goes on from DATAIT010000032.1 coordinate 8,548, forward strand.
CCGACGACGCCCTGAAGCCCTACGAGTCGGTGCTGCTGGGCGGTCTGTTCCGCAGTGGGACGGAGGTCAAGCTGTCGTCGCTCAAGGACGAGTTCGCCACGCGCCTCCACCAGGTCGAGGACATGCTCTACGCCGACGCCGTCCGCCAGAAGTGGTTCGCCACGCGGCCCGACAAGGTGCGGGCCCGATGGATCGCCATCGGCGCCCTGGTGGCGGCGGCCGGTGTGGCGTTGACCGTCCTGGTCGCCCTGCGGACCCATGCCGGGCTGGTCCCCCTCCCGGTCGTCGTCGCCGGCCTGCTCGTGATGGCGTTCAGCCGGTCGATGCCGCGCCGCACCGCCCAGGGCACGGCGGTGCTGCGCCGCGTCATGGGCTTCCGCCGCTTCATGGAGGAGTCCGAGGGTGAGCGGGCCCGCTTCGCCGAGCGGGCCAACCTGTTCTCGGAGTACCTCCCGTACGCCATCGTCTTCGGCTGCACGGAGAAGTGGGCTCGCACCTTCGCCGGCATCGACGGCGAGCTGCCGGACGTCGGCTGGTACGCCGGTTCCCGTCCCTTCACGGTCGGCTACTTCTCGTCGTCGATGGACGGATTCACGACGACCACGGCGGGCACGATCACGTCCACGCCGTCCGGCTCGGGCGCCAGCGGCTTCAGCGGCGGTGGTGGGTTCTCCGGCGGCGGCGGGGGCGGCGGAGGCGGCGGCTCCTGGTGAGCTGCGGGCGAAGCACCCCGCCGAGCGGCAGCCGCCGCTGCCTGCCGGGCGTTAGCGTTCGGGCGCATGCGCCGCTCGTCCCTGGTCGTGGCGGCCGCTGCCGTCGCCGTGTCCGCCGCCCTCATCGCCGTGATCGCCGCCGCCGACACCGACGACGGGGCGGCCGGTGGGGACGCCGCTCGACACGGTGCTCGGGTCGGGGGTTGCGCGTCGGGGGCGGCGGCGAGCTCGCGGGCGAGGGTGATCCTGCGCTGTGTGGCGCCGTCGCTCGCCTTCGTCTCCTCCCCGCTCGGCACCGGCAGCGGCATCCTCGTCGACGACCGCTACGTCGTCACGAACGCCCACGTCGTCGATCCCTTCGGCATGGTGGACCTGGTGTTCGGGCAGACCGAGCACCATCGCGACGTCCCGGTGACGGGCGTCGATTTCGCCGCCGACCTCGCCCTCGTCGGACCGGTGGACACCGCACGGAGGCCGCTCCCCGTGGCTGATTACGACCGCGTCCACCGGGGCGACGACGTGTACCTCGTGGGGTACCCGGGCGAGGTGGACGACGAGCCGGAGGCGACCATCTCGCGCGGCATCCTGTCGCGCACCCGCAGGGCGCGCGGCTTCGACCTAACCTTCCTCCAGACCGACGCCGCCATCGGCGGTGGCCAGAGCGGCGGGGCGCTGGTGGACGACGGCGGCCAGGTGGTGGGCGTGTCGGGGTTCTCCTTCGCCGAGGAGTTCGCCCTGGCGCTCTCGGGTCGTGACACGCGACGGGCCATCCGGCACATCCGCAACGGCGACACGGCACCGTACGTCCCGTTCCCGCCGGCGGGCGCCACCACCGGTGCGTTCGACCTGGCCGGGCCGGAGGATGCGCAGGTGCTGACGCTGCACACGCGCCGGTCCGAGGAGGTCCGCCTCGATCTTGCACCGGAGCTCCGGCCGGCCGTGTACGCCGCGGACCTCGACGGCGGGGACGTCTACTTCCAGAATCAGGAGGCAGTGGACGCGGCGCGGGAGGCCGGTGAGGATGTGGAGGGGACCGACGAGGTGGACGTGCCCGAGACGCCCGGCGTGTACAAGTTCGAGGTTCCGGCGAACACCTACGCCGTGATCCAGGTCGGAACGCGGCTGGCCGAGGGTGCGCATGTGGCGTACACGTCGAACGTGGCCCTCGGGCGCTACGACGACGCCGACGACGACCGGCCGATCGAGGTCGGCGAGCGGGTGCAGGGGACCATCGACCCGCTCGAGCTGGCCGGTGACACCTACGTCGTCGATCTGGAGCAGGGCGAGCAGGTCGACGTGTTCGCCGGATCGGCGACCGGCGACGTGGGCTACGAGGTGCGGGCCCCGGGTCAGACCGGTGCGGATGCCACCTACGTCGACGACTCCGGGCTCGGCCTGTTCGGTGCCGACGCAAGGGACGTCTATGTCGCCGATGCCTCGGGCCCGCACCGCATCACGGTGTACTCCGCCGACGGCACCGGCACCGGCTACGTCCTCGAGGTCCTGCCCGCCTGAGGGACGGCGGGCCGGCCGCGTCCCTCGCCGGCGACGGCGACATGTTAGGAAGGTCGGCGATTGGCGCCGAGCCATGCCGGTGGAGCGGTGGCAGGAGACGTGTGACGCCGAAGGTGAAGGAGACAGCGGGTCGTGGTGGCGGCGGACGCCGCGACCCGCGTTCCGACGGCGACCTGGTCGTGGCGGCCGCAGACGGCGAGCAGGCCGCCTTCGCCGAGCTCTACCGCCGCCATCTGGCCAAGGCCCGCCGGGCGGCGCGAGCGGTGGTCGCCAACGCCGACGACACGGCTGACGCCGTCTCGGACGCGTTCGCCAACGTGTTCCGGGTCGTGCGGTCCGGCCGATTCCCCGAGGGCGCCGGGTTCGAGGCGTACCTCGTGACGGCCGCCCGCCGGGCCGCCATCGACCAGGTGCGGCGGGCGTCCCGAACGGTTCCCGGCGACGGCCTGGCGCACGCCGAGGCGCCCTCGACCGACGCCCGGCCGTCGGAACGGGTGGTGGCGGTCGAGAGCGCCGCCCTCGTGGCGCGCGCATTCCTGGGGCTGGCCACCCATCTGCGGGCCGTGCTCTACCTCACCGAGATCGAGGGGCTGGCGATGCGCGACGCGGCGGCCGTCCTCGGGGTCACCCCCAACGCCTGCGCCCAGCGCGCCGTGCGGGCACGGGCCCGGCTCCGCCAGCGCTACCTCCAGGCCCATGTCGCGCCCGGCGCCGAGCGGCGGTGCCGCGACACGGTGGACCAGCTCGGCGCCTACGTGGGCGCCGGTCTGTCCCCCCGGGACGCCGTCAAGGTGGAGGAGCATCTGGCCGGGTGCGAGACGTGCCGGCACCGGGTCGTCGAGCTGCGCGACATCGGCACCGTGCTGCGGCGGGCCGTCCCGGTGGCGTCGTTCGACGTCACCGGCCTCGTCGGTCCGCCCGGTCCGGCCGGGTGATCGCCACGGAAGCCGGACGCCGCCGCTCGCTCACCGTACGTTGATCGGGTTGGCCGCCGGCGGCAGGGCCACGAGGGTCTTGCCGGGCAGGAACTGCACCGGAGCGCCCGCTCCGTCGGTATAGGTCGTGGGCGTGGTGGCCGAGGTCTTCTTCCACTTGACGGCGGCCTGCTTCCCCTGGGAGAGGACGATGGCGTCGCCCTCCCCGATCACGGCCGCCTCGTCGACGGCGGAGCCGGCCGGGTCCTTGAAGCCGGTCGCCTTGTACGAGGTGCGCTGGATGATGACGTTGGCGAAGGCGAGCTGGCCACCGCCCTCGGTGGCGTGGGGCCTGCCGTCCGACGAGCGCTTCCACGTGCTGGACGCGGCGTCGTAGTCGACGGTGAACGTCGTCGCCCCGAAGGCCACCGTGGCGCTGGTGGCCGGGGCGGCGCCCGCCGGAGCGAAGGTGCCGCCGGCCGGCAGGAAGTCGAACAGCTTGGGCGGCGGGTCGGTGTGGTCCTTGGCCAGCGACCGCAGCTTGGCCGTGGTGGTGTACGTGGCGTAGGGCCGGCTCTTGCCGGCCGGGTGCTGGAAGCCCTCCCCGGACCTTCCTTCGCTCACCACCGTGACCGGCTGGGCCCGCGCCAGCGTCTCGAAGGCCGGGATGCCGCCGGCGAACGCGAAGACGCCGCCGAACGTCCCGACGAGCCCGGGATCGGTGGAGCGCACCGAGCGCACCGGGCCCACCAGATCGGCGTCCTCGGAGTGGAACACGGCGATGAAGCGCGTGAAGCCCCCCTCGACCTTCTCCTCGATGAGCAGGTCGGCCTTGTCGATCCCGCTCTGGGGGCGACCCTTCGGGGTGTTGTCGACCTTCACGGACAGGGCCGGACGCTTGGCCACCGACCCGTCGGCCAGCACCACGCCGGTGAGCGGGGCGGGGACGGGAGCGGCGGTGGTGGTCGTGGTGTCGCCGCCGCCGCCCGCCTTGGACGCCTTGCCGCCGCCGTCGTCGCCCCCGCCACTGCACGCGCCGACCGCAAGCGTGGCAGCGGCGAGAAGGGCGAACAGACGCGGACGGGCAGGGCTTCGGAACTGACGCATGGCGCATGCTACGGCGTGGGGCTGACGGGAGCGGGAGGCCCCAGGTGCGAGGATGTGGCCCATGCGACCCCGTACCCTCGCCGTTCCGCTGCTCGCCTCGTGCCTCGTCCTCGTCGCGTGTGGAGGAGGCGACGACAAGAAGGCGGCGACCACGACGACCACCACGGCGCCTGCGACCGCCGCGCCGGCCGCTGCGGGCGACGCCGCGCCGCTCACCGGGTTGCCCCAGCCCGACGCCGCCCGGCGCATGCGGCCCGCCCTCGTCGTCAAGATCGACAACGCCCCCATCGGCCGCCCGCAGACCGGGTTCAACCAGGCGGACGTGGTCGTCGTGGAGAAGGTCGAAGGTCACATCACCCGGCTGTTCAGCATCTTCCAGACCAACGATTCGGACCCGATCGGCCCCGTCCGCTCCGCCCGGTCCACCGACATCGCCCTGGTGACGCCGCTCAACCGACCCCTGTTCGCGTATGCCGGCACCAACGCCGCCTTCCAGGCCCTGGTCGACAAGGCGCCGCTGGTCGACGTCGGGTACAACAAGGCGGCACCCGACTACAAGCGGACCGGGGGCAAGAAGCCGCCGTACAACCTGTTCACCAACACGTCCTCGCTGTACAAGCGGGCGCCCGCCGGGGCCAAGGCGCCTCCGCCCCTGTTCGTCTACCGCCCGGCCGGCCAGGCGGGGACGGGTGACGCCAGCAGCGGCCTGCACGTGACCTACCAGGCGGGGGGTCGGGCCACGAACGTCGACTACGCATGGGACGCCGGCTCGGGGTCGTGGAAGCGCACCCAGGACGGTTCCCCGTTCAGCGACTCGGCCGGCATGCAGGCGGCTCCGAAGAACGTGGTGGTCCAGTTCGTCACCTACAAGGACACGGGCCAGCGCGACCCGTCCGGCGCGGTGGTCGACGAGGGCCAGCTCATCGGCTCCGGTGACGCGTGGGTCTTCAGCGACGGCAAGGTCGTCAAGGGGAAGTGGTCCAAGGCCACGGCGGAGGCCGTGACGTCCTACGCCGACGCGACCGGCAAGCCCGTCGGGCTCACACCCGGCACCACCTGGGTCGAGTTGGCACCACCAGGCGCCGCGCAGGCCAAGTAGGCCGCCGGGGCGCCGCTACGTTTGCCTCGATGGCCCTGCGGATCGCGCTGGCGGGCCGGGTGGAGGTCGAGGCGGAAGGCGGGCCGGTCGACACCGGGCGGCTCGGGTCCCTCGGCCGCCTCACCCTCGCCTACCTCGTGACCGAGCGTCACCGGCCGGTGCCGCGCCACGAGCTGGCCGATGTGCTCTGGGGCGAGGCGCCGCCGAGGTCGTGGGAGACGGCGCTGCGGGGGGCGGTGTCGAAGGTCCGGGCCGTCCTCGCCGCCGCCGGGTTGGCGCCGATGGAGGCGCTCACCACTTCGGCCGGGTGTTACCAGCTGCACCTGCCGGCCGGAACCGTGGTCGACGTGGAGGAGGCGGCGGAGGCCGTCGAGCGGGCGACGGACGCGCTGGCGTCGCCGGGGCAGCCGGCGGGGCGGGCCGGGCAGGCGGCGGCAGGAGCGGCGGCGATCGCCAGCCGCCGGTTCCTCCCCGGGGCGTCGGGCTCCTGGGTCGACCGCCGGCAGGCCGAGCTGGAGGATCTCCGGCTCCAGGCCCTCGAGGTCGTCAGCGACGCGTCGGCGGTCGCCGGAGACTGGGCGGCCGCGCTGGCGGCCGCCGAGGAGGCCGTCACCCTGGAGCCCTTCCGGGAGTCCGCCCGGCTCCGGGTCCTCGCCGCCCACGCCGGTGCGGGGAACCGGGCGGAGGCGCTGCGCGCCTACGAGCGGGCCCGGCGCCTCCTCGCCGAGGAGCTCGGCATGGACCCGTCACCGGCGCTCCAGGCCGCGTACGTGGCCCTGCTCGGCAACGAGGACCCGACGCCGGCGGGGCGGGTGGTGCCGATCTCGCCGCCGCCGGTCCCCCCGCCGCCGGTCGCGCCGCCGCCGCCCCCCGGATTGCCGGCGCCGCTCACCAGCTTCGTCGGCCGAGCCGATGCCATCGCCGAGGTCGAGCGCCTCCTGTCATCGGCCCGCCTGCTCAGCCTCACGGGCACCGGCGGCATGGGCAAGACCCGCCTGGCCCTGCGGGTGGCCGCCGACGTGGCCGCCGCCGACCCGGCCGCTGTTGCGCTCGTGGAGCTGGGCCCGCTGTCCGACCCCGACCTGGTGCCCCAGCAGGTCCTGTCCGCCCTGGGTCTGAGCGAGCAGGCGGGCCGCAGCCCACTGGACACGGTCACGTCCCATCTCTGCACGCGGCCCGTGCTGCTCGTCCTCGACAACTGCGAGCACGTCCTGGAGGCGGCGGCCGGAGTGGCCGGCTCGCTGCTGCGGGCCTGCGCGGACCTGCGGGTGCTGGCCACGACCCGGGAGCCGCTCAAGGTGGCGGGCGAGGTGGTGTGGCGGGTGCCCACGCTGTCGGTCCCGGACCCCACCACGGCCGGCGGTGACGATCTCACGCTCGACGAGCTCCGCCAGTTCGAGGCGGTGCGCCTGTTCCTCGACCGGGCGGCCGCCGTCCGCCCCGACCTCGACCTCGGCGATGCCGACGCGCCGGCGCTGGCCGCCGTCGTGCGGCGGCTCGACGGCATCCCGCTGGCCGTGGAGCTGGCCGCAGGTCGGGTGGCCATGTTCTCGGTGGCCGAGCTGGCCGAGCGCCTCGACGACCGCTTCCGGCTGCTCGCCGGGGGCAGTCGCTCGTCGCCCGAACGCCACCAGACGCTGCGGGGCGCGGTGGACTGGACGTACGACGCCCTGGCCCCCGCCGAGGCGACGATGTTCACCCGCCTGTCGGTCTTCGCCTCCGCCTTCTCGCTGGCCGCGGCCGAGGAGGTGGCCGCCGGCGACGGCATCAAACCCGGCGACGTGGCGGGCCTCGTGTCGAGCCTGGTCGACAAGTCGATGGTCGTCGCCGACCACGGGCCGGGGGCCACGCGCTACCGCCTGCTCGAGACCATGCGCAGGTACGGGCTCGAGCGGCTGGGCGAGGACCGTGCCAACGAGGCGACCCGGCGCCACGCCCACCTGGCCTGGGCGGCGGGGCTGGCGGTGCGGGCCGAGTCGGCGTTGCGAGGCCCCGACCAGGCCCACTGGCTGGAGGTCCTCGAAGTGGCGCTCGACGACATCCGGGCCGCCCTGGCGTGGGGCGGCGACAACCCCGGGACGGAGCAGGCCACGGTCGCCGTCGGCCTGGCGGCCGCCCTCGAGCGCTTCTGGGAGGTCCGGGGCTACCTGAGCGAGGGCCGGAGGTGGCTCGAGTCGTTGCTGGCCGCCGGCGGGGCGGCGGCTCCCGCCGTCCGCGCCCGCGCCCTCGCCTCGGCCGCCATCCTGGCCCAGCGCCAGGGGGACTACGGGCCGGCGCGGGCGATGCACACCGAGAGCCTTCGCCTGGCCCGAGAGGCGGGCGACGAGCGGGGCGTGGCCGCCGCCGTGCACGGACTGGCCAACCTGGCCGTCCTGCAGGGCGACTTCGCAGCCGCCCGCCCGCTCTACGAGCAGGTGCTCGCCATCGGTCGCGCCCTGGGCGACGACAACGTGGTGGCCGCCGCCCTCACCAACCTCGGCACGGTGGCCCACAACCAGGCCGACTTCGCCGAGGCCGAGGGCTTCTCCAGGGACAGCCTGGCGGTGCGGCGGCGCATGGGCGACCGCCATGGGATCGCCATGGTGACCGGCAACCTCGCCTATCTGGCCTTCCAGCTGGGCGACCACACGGCGGCCCGGACGCTCTACGGCGAGAGCCTGGCCCTTCAGCGCCAGCTCGGCGACCGCCCCGGGATCGCCAACTCCCTGGCCAACCTCGGGTACCTGGCCCTGACCGAGGGCGACCTGGCCGACGCCTCGTCGCTGCTGGAGGAGAGCCTGGCCCTGGCCGGCGAGCTCGGCGACAAGTACTGGATGGCGCTCTCGCTCCTGCGTCTGGCCAAGGTCGCCCGGGCGGCGGGCGACCACGCCCGTGCGTCGGAGCTCGACGCCAGGGCGCTCACCCTGGCCAGCGGCATGGGTGCCAAACGGGCCATGGCCGAGTGGCTCGAGGGCCTGGCCCGCACGGCCGTGGCCCGCGGCGCCCACCGGCGGGCGATCGTCCTGCTCGGCGCCGCCCAGGCGGTGCGCGACGAGCTCGGTGCCCCGCTGCCGCCGGCCGAACGGCCGGGCCGGGACGCCGACCTGGCCGCCGCCCAGGCCGCCGTCGGACGACGGGATGCGGAGGCGGCGTGGGACGAGGGACGGGCCATGCCGCTGGAGGACGCCGTCCGCCTCGCCTCCTCGGACTGAGGGTTGGTCCGGCGGACGGTCAGCCGGTGGGGGTGCGGTCCACGTCGGGCTCGACGTAGATGACCCGGGCCGACGGCACCGCCGCCCGGACCCGCGCCTCGGCCTCGTCGATGAGGTCGGCGACCTCCCCGAGGGTCCGGTCGGCGGCGAGGAGGATCTTGGCCGCTACCAGGAGCTCGTCGGGGCCGAGGTGCTCGGTGCGCATGTGGACGACCTGCTCGATGCGCCCGTCGCTCGTGATGGCGTCGCAGATGCGCTTGACGACCGCCGGCGACGCCGACTCGCCGATCAGGAGGCTCTTCATCTCCACGACGAGCACCATGGCGATGGCGCCGAGCAGGAGGCCGATGGCGAGGCTGCCGACGGCGTCCCACCGGGGTTCCCCGGTGAGCTCGGCCATGCCGATCCCGGCCAGGGCGAACACCAGCCCGACGAGGGCCCCGGAATCCTCCAGGAGCACCACAGGGAGCTCGGGGCTCTTGGAGCGGCGGACGAAGGCCCACCACGACCGGCTCCCCTTGACCGCCCGCGTCTCGCGCACGGCGGTGCGCAGCGAGAGCCCCTCGAACACGATGGCCACGGCGAGGATCCCCACGGCCCACCCGGCCGACTCCAGCTCGTGGGGGTTGCGCAGCTTCTCCTCGCCCTCGAACAGGGCGAACAGCGAGCCGAGGCTGAAGATGACGAGCGCGACCACGAACGCCCAGAAGTAGCGCTCCCGCCCGTAGCCGAAGGGATGGGCGCTGGTGGCCGGGCGCCGGGCCCGCGAGCCCCCGAGCAGCAGCAGGCCCTGGTTGGTGGAGTCGGCCACCGAGTGGACGGCCTCGGCCAGCATCGACGCCGCCCCGGTGAAGGCGAAGCCGGCGAACTTGGCCACGGCGATGCCGAGGTTGGCGAGGAAGGCAGCGACGATGGCCTTCTTGCTCCCCTCCTGCATAGGCGCCGGAGCCTACGACGCCGGTCGGCGCGACCAGGCGGAACGACCCTGCGCCGGTAGCCTCCTGCGGTGCCGTTCACGGTGGCCCATGCCGTGGTCGCGCCGCCCCTGTCGAAGCTCTCCGGCGGGCGGCTGCCCATCGCCGAGCTGGCGGTGGGTTCCATGGCACCCGACTTCGCCTACGTGATCTTCCTCGACACGAACCACAACTTCGGGCACCGGGCGCCGGGAGTGGTGCTGTTCTGCCTCCCGGCGTCGCTGCTCGTCGTCGCCCTCTGGCACGAGGTGGTGAAGCGGCCGCTGGCCAGCCTCCTTCCCGACCGCTGGAGCCACCTGGGCGCGGCGTTGTGCCGGCCGAGACCGCCCGCCACGTGGTGGAGCGGTGTGGCTTCGGTGACGGCCGTGCTGGTGGCCGCGTGCACGCATGTGGTCTGGGACTCCTTCGGCCACCGTGACGGTCGGGCCGTCCAGGCGTTCGACGTGCTGCGGACACGCGTCCACGGGCATCGCCTGCACGTCTGGGTGCGGTACGGCAGCAGCGTGGCCGGAGTCGCCGTCCTGGTCGTCATGATCGCGATCTGGGCCCGCCGCCAGCCGCGTGTGGCGATGGATCGTCCGCCCGGCCGCCACCGCGTCGCGGCGGCAGCCGCCATCTCGGTCGTGACCCTGCTGGCCACCGTCGGCAACGTGGCCCGGGCGGGTGCCCGTCACGGGATCTCCGGCGCTCACCAGGTTCTGCCGGCCGCCGCCCTCGGTGCCATGGCAGGCGGCGTGGTGGCCGTCACGGCCTATGGCGTCGTACGGGGCGGGCGGTACGGGCCGGTGGCCCGACCGGCGAGGGGCCACGACCGCTCCTGAGGCGCAGTCGGCGGCGACGGGTGCTCACGCATAGGTGAGGCCGTCGTCGCCCTGGCCGGGGTCGCCCTCGACGGTGACGGCGCACGTCGGGCACCACCACCGCGGCTCCATCGGCGTTCCGCACGCCGGATGGCGGACCCCTTCGGCCCCCTCGCCCGCCGCTCCCCACTGGGCCAGGAGCCGCAGGGCGCCGGCCAGCTCGTGACCGCTGGCCGTGAGGCGATAGGTGACGCGGGGCGGGCGGGACGAGTACGCCTCGGCCACCACGACACCCTCCCGCTCCAGGTGCTTCAGGCGCTGGCTCAGCACGTTGGGCGCGATGGAGCCGATGGCGGCAGCCAGGTCGCCGAAGCGCATCGACCCGCCGAGGAGGGCCGAGACCACGAGAAGGGTCCAGCGGTCACCCACCCTCGCCACCGCCCGCTCCAGAGGTGACTCCGCCTCCGGGCGGGCGGGCGGCGGCTCGGTCACGGCCGCCATCCTTGCCCCTTCCGCTCCTGCCCGCACCGGTGTACGGTAGACCATAGTCACTTGCACATTGCAAGCGACAAGTGAGGAGGCGTGACGATGGGCGTCCTGGAAGAGCTGGCAGCGGTCGGCGCCGGCGTGGTCGACACGGTCGCCCCCGCCGTCGTCCGCATCGGGCGGGGCGGGGGCCGCGGGGCGGGCGTGGTGGTCCGCGATGGCGTCGTGGTCACCAACGCCCACAACCTGCGGGGGACCGAGACCACCGTCACCTTCGCCGACGGGCGGACCGAGACGGGGCGCGCCGCCGGCGTCGACGTGGACGGCGACCTCGCCGTCCTCAGCGTCGACACCTCGGGCGTGACGCCCCTGGAGCGTGCTCCGGAGCTTCCCCGGACCGGGGCGGGCGTCTTCGCCGTGACGGCCGGGGGTGGAGGCGAGGCCCACGTGTCGTTCGGCGTGGTGTCGTCGCTCGGTCAGGCGTTCCGCGGGCCGCGGGGCCGCCGGATCGCCGGTGGTCTCGAGCACACGGCTCCGCTGCCGCGCGGCTCGTCCGGCAGCCCGGTGGTCGACGGGGCCGGGAGGTTGGTCGGCCTCAACACCAACCGGCTCGGTGACGGCTTCTACCTCGCCCTTCCCGCCGGCGACGATCTCGACGGGCGCATCGACGCCCTCGCCCGGGGCGAGGCGCCCGTGCGGCGCCACCTGGGCGTGGCCCTCGCGCCGCCCCGCGCCGCCCGGCAGCTGCGCCGGGCCGTGGGGCTGCCCGAGCGCGACGGCCTCCTGGTGCGCCAGGTGGAGGACGACAGCCCGGCGGCCCGGGCCGGCCTCCAGGAGGGAGACCTCCTGGTTGCGTCCGGCGACCGCGCGCTGGCCGGGCTGGACGACCTGTGGGCCGCTCTCGACGGCGTGGACGTCGACGGTTCCCTGCCCCTCACCGTCGTCCGCGGCGTCGAGGAGCTGCAGGTCACCGTGGCCTTCGCCGGCTGAAGCTGCCGCCGGGGGGCCACCGCCCCGGTGGTTCCCCCGGGGAGGGGCTCGTCAGCCGGTGAGGAGCTCGCGGGCCCCGGTGTCGACGGAGGGGTGGCGGAGCTTCGACATGGCGCGGGACTCGATCTGGCGGATCCGCTCCCGGCTCAGGTTCAGCCGCTCGGCCACCTCGCCGAGGCTCTGCGGCCCGCTGCGGTCGAAGCCGAAGCGCAGGCGGAGGATCTCGCGCTCGCGCTCGTCGAGGATCGACAGCAGGCGGTTGATCTCGGCCGGCATGACGCTGGCCAGCACCTCGTCGGCCGGCGAGGCGGCGTCCGGGTCCCGCACGACGTCGCACAGCTCGGCGTCGCGATCCTCGCCCAGGGGCTCGAACAGCGACCGCAGCTCGCTCGGGAAGCGCAGCGCCTCGATCACCTTGGCCGGGGTCACCCCGAGCTCGGTGGCCACCTCGTCGATGGTCGGCGTGCGGGCCAGCTCCATCTGTAGCCGCGTCTGGGTCTTCAGGACGCGCGCCATGGTGTCACCGGCGTGGACCGGCAGACGGATGGTGCGGGCGGTGTTGGCCACGCCCCGCTGGATGGCCTGGCGGATCCACCACGTGGCGTAGGTGGAGAATTTGAAGCCCTTCTTGTGGTCGAACTTCTCGACGGCGTGGATGAGCCCGAAGTTGCCCTCCTGGATGAGGTCGAGGAGGGGCAGGCCGGAGGACTGGTAACGCTTGGCGATCGACACCACCAGGCGCAGGTTGGCCTGGATGAAGCGCTCGGTGGCGCGCTGGCCGCCTGCCACGGCGCGGCGCAGCTCACGCTTGCGATGGGCGGTGAGCGGCAACGTGGCCGCCAGCTCGTCGGCCGCGGCGCGTCCTGCCTCGATGGCGGTTCCGAGCCGCTGCTCGTCCGCCTTGGTCAGCAGCTCGTGGCTGCCGATCTCGTTCAGATAGACGTGGAGGAGGTCTTCGCTGGAATCGTGGTCTTCGCGGGATGCCATAGGTTCGTCTCTCGTCGATGCTCTCAACGCTCGGCCGGCTCGGTGGAGTTCCCCCGAGGGGGAGAGGCTTCAACACAGCAGGGAGCATCGGTGTTCCCTGGCCAGGCCGAGTTGCCCGAGTCCGGCGACTCGGATCTCCAGCATCCCAGCCGCAGCCGTGGAGTGCCAGCCGGTTCGGCTGAAAGAGATCGGTTTCAGGGAGTTTATCGGATCCGGAGCGGCTCCGGAGCGGCTCCGGGCGCCGGTTCTGCGCCCCGGACCACCCCGGACGGGCCGTGCCTCGCCTGCGGAAGTCCCCGCCGACCCGGCAGAACCACACGGCGCCGGCCTCCTCGACTCGATTCCGGGAGTCCCCACTCGGTAGGATCCGGGTCCATGACCATCAAGAGCGGAAGCCATGGCATCGGTCCCGAGAACGGGAAGCTGACCATCAACACCTACGTCGGGGGAATGGGCGCCAAGATGGGCCACGACCTCGTGCTGGAGGCCACCAAGTGGCGCGGCACGGTGAACCTCGACGCCGCCAACCCGTCGGCCACGTCGGTCGAGGTCAGCGTCGATCCCCGGTCCCTCGAGATCCTCCAGGCGACCGGCGGGGTCAAGGCGCTCAGCGACAAGGATCGGGCCGAGATCGCCTCCAACTCCGACAAGACCCTGAGCACGTCGAAGCACCCGGAGATCACCTTCAAGTCCACCGGTGTCTCCGGCGCCGCCCCCAACCTCAAGCTGAACGGCGACCTCACGATCAGCGGCCAGACCAGGCCGGTCACGCTCGAGGTGAAGGTGCAGGACGGTCCCGGCGAGACGAAGATCACGGGGAAGACCGTCGTCGTCCAGACGGAGTTCGGCGTGAAGCCCTACTCCAAGCTGGGCGCCCTCAAGGTCAAGGATCCCGTCGACATCGGGATCGAGCTCACCCTCCCCTCGGCGTAGCCACCTCGCCCGATCGGGGCCGGAGCCTCCGGAGCGAGGCGCCGGCCTCGGTCGCGCCGCAGCTCAGATCGCCCGTTGCGGGCCCCGCAACGGCACGGCGCGCCCGGGCGCGGCGGGAAGCTGCGGGATGGGCGGCGGCGGGGGAGTCTTGAACGACGCCAGCGCGGCCGCCGCCCCCGCCTCGCACATCAGGTTGCCGTCGAAGCCCTGCTGGGGGTACTGCACCATCCAGACCGCGCCCCCACCGAAGGCGGGCCCGTCGGCGCAGGCGGCCGCCGCCTCGTCGACGTTGTTCGGGCCGGCCAGCCAGTTCGGCAGCGCAGGGGCGAAGTCGCCCACGATCACGCCCCACTGGTACGACGTCGAGTAGATCCCGACGCCGATGCCCCGGTCGCCCAGGGCGGCGATGGCTCCCTCCACGATGCGCCGGTTGAGGGCCTTGTCGCCGGACCACCGGTTCGCCGTCTCCACGTCGAGCCACCACATCGGTGCCGACACGCCCCGCTCGGTGGCCGCGTCGACGGCGTGCAGGACGCCCCGGCGACCCCATTCGTACATCTGGCAGCTCATGTCGCCGACGGCGCAGTCGTCTGCCATCTGTCCGGCCACGGCCGGCTCGGCCGCCGCCGACGGCCAGTTCACGTTCACGTACAGACCCCCGAGGGCGCCCCCGCGCGTGGAGAAGCGGTGCTGCTGGGCCAGGCACGGGTTGATGTCCCACAGGTGCCCGTCGGTGACCCCGACCAGGGCGTAGCCGTGCTTGCCGCCGGGCAGCGGCCGGCCGCACTGGGGCCAGGAGACGTCCCACCCGAAGGTGCTCATGAGGTGCGCCCCTCCGAACTCCGGCCGGGCATTGCCCACGCCTGAGGCCATGCCCACCACCGGGTGGCCCAGATGGGCGTCCGCCATCGCCCCGTAGAAGCCGGCGTCGCCGAAGGCGAACACGCCGCCGTCCCCCGACGCCAGCCAGTACCCGCGCCCGGCGGGTGTGGCCGCGATGCCCACCACGCCGCGGTTGGTCGACATCCCGAGGGCGGAACCGTAGAACCGGGCGTCGCCGAAGGCGAACACGCCGCCGTCGCTGGCCACCAGCCAGTACCCGTCCCCGGAGGGCGTCGGCGTCATGTCGACGACCGGCTTGGTGAGGTCGATGCCGGCCGCGCCGCCGAGCCACCGGGCGTCGCCGAAGGCGAAGACCCCGCCGTCGCGGGCGGCCAGCCAGTACCCGCGCCCGGTCGGGGTGGCGACGATGGCGGTCACCGGCGAGTTGAGCTGGGCGCCGGCCACACCCCCCAGCCAGGCCGCGTCGCCGAAGGCGAACACGCCGCCGTCGGTCCCGGCCAGCCAGTAGCCCTGGCCGGACGGGGTGGCGGCGATGTCGACGATCGGGTTGTTCAGGGCGACCTCGGAGGCGCCGCCGAGGAAGGGTGCGTCGCCGAAGGCGAACACGCCGCCGTCGCGCGCCGCCAGCCAGTAGCCCTCCGCCGTCGGCGTGTTGGCCATCCCGGCCACGGAGCTGCGCAACGGGGTGTCGCTGGTGCCGCCGGCGAAGCCGGCCCGGCCGAAGGCGAAGACCCCGCCGTCCGACCCCACCAGCCAGTACGCCGGCCCGGGCCGGAGAGGTGCCTCTTCATCAGCGGCGGCGGGCGACACCGCGCGGCGGACGGCGTCGGACACACCCGCGACGAGAGAGATCGGCAGCCCGCTCAGGCCGAGGAGGACGGCCAGGACGGTGACGAGGAGCGAGCGGCGCGCGAGTGTTCGACGGAGCATGGGGTACGCGAGGCGTACCGAGTGCCGCACCCCCCGGTGCCCGACTCAGCCCGCCGCAGGATCCTTCGGCGGAAGTATGGCAAACCGATAGTGGATTGCAAGACTTTCCTCGCCCGATCCCGGAGGAATATCGGCCGGCTGGCCGAGGTCAGCCGGAGCGGGCCCGGATCAGGCTGAGCGCCCCACCGGCGCGGAACCAGTCGATGTGCTGCAGCGACATGGTGTGGAGTGCGTCGAAGTCGACCGTGGAGCCGTCCGCCTTGTTGATGCGGCAGCGGACGCGCTCGTCCGGGGCCAGGGCGGCCAGACCGAGGACCGAGACGGTGTCGGTCTCGTCGATCAGGTCGTAGGTGGAAGGGTCGGCGAACGTCAGGGGCAGCATCCCCTGCTTCTTGAGGTTCGTCTCGTGGATGCGGGCGAACGAGCGCACGAGGATGGCCTTGGCGCCCAGGTGGCGGGGCTCCATGGCGGCGTGCTCGCGCGACGAGCCCTCGCCGTAGTTCTCGTCGCCGACGGCCACCCACGACACGCCGGCGTCCCTGCAGTGTCGGGCGGCCTCGGGGAAGGGCTCGACGGCCTGGTGCACCGGGCAGCGACCCTTTCCGGCCTCGCCGGTGAAGGCGTTGACGGCGCCGAGGAAGAGGTTGCGGCTGATGTTGTCGAGATGGCCCCGGTAGCGCAGCCACGGGCCGGCAGCCGAGATGTGGTCGGTGGTGCACTTCCCCCTGGCCTTGAGCAGCACGGGCAGGTTGAGGAAGTCGAGGCCGTCCCAGGCCGGGAAGGGCTCGAGCAGCTGGAGGCGCTCGCTGTCGGGGCGCACCACCACCTCCACCGTGGCGCCGTCCGCCGGCGGGGCGACGAAGCCGTCGTCGCCCGCCTCGAACCCCTTCTCGGGGAGCTCGTCGCCGGTCGGCGCCTCGAGGCGCACGCCGTCGATCTCGTCCGTCAGCGGGTTGAAGGCGAGGGTGCCGGCCAGCGCGTAGGCGATGACCGTCTCCGGGGAGGTGACGAAGGCGAGGGTCGAAGCCATGCCGTCGTTGCGCTTGGGGAAGTTCCGGTTGTACGAGTTGACGATCACGTTGACCTGGCCCTCGACCACGTCGTCGCGCTTCCACTGGCCGATGCACGGGCCGCAGGCGTTGGCCAGCACGGTGCCACCCACCGCCTCGAGGTCGGCCAGCAGGCCGTCGCGCTCGATGGTGGCGCGCACGCGCTCGGAGCCGGGCGTGACGAGCAGCGGGGTCTTCACCCGCAGGCCCTTGGCCGTGGCCTGGCGGGCCACGTGGGCGGCGCGGGTGATGTCCTCGTAGGAGGAGTTGGTGCACGAGCCGATCAGCGACGAGCTGATCGTGAGCGGCCAGCCGGCGGCCGACGCGTCGGCGCCGATGCGCGAGACGGGGTGGGCCAGGTCGGGGGTGTGGGGCCCGTTCAGGTGGGGCTCGAGGGTGTCGAGATCGATCTCGACGACCTGGTCGAAGAACCGGACGGGATCGGCGACGACCTCGGGATCGGGTCGCAGGTGGCCGGCGCAGGCGGTGGCCCGGTCGGCGATGGCCTCCCGGGCGGTCGCTCGCAGGTAGGCGGCCATGTGGTCATCGAATGCGAACACGGAGGTGGTGGCGCCGATCTCGGCGCCCATGTTGCAGATGGTGGCCTTGCCGGTGGCGCTGATCGAGTCCGCCCCGGGGCCGAAGTACTCCACGATGGCGCCGGTGCCGCCTCGCACGGTGAGGATGTCGGCCACCTTGAGGATGACGTCCTTGGGCGACGTCCATCCGCTCAGCGTGCCGGTGAGGTGGATGCCGACCAGCTTGGGCCAGCGCAGTCCGAAGGGCATGCCGACCATGACGTCGACGGCGTCGGCCCCTCCCACCCCGATGGCCACCATGCCGAGGCCCCCGGCGTTGGGCGTGTGGGAGTCGGTGCCGATCATCATCCCGCCGGGAAAGGCGTACTGCTCCAGCACGACCTGGTGGATGATGCCCGAGCCCGGGCGCCAGAACCCGATGCCGTACTTGGCCGACACCGTGCGGAGGAAGTCGTAGACCTCGGCGTTGACCTCCTGGGCGGCCAGCAGGTCGACCGGTCCGTTCACGTGGGCCTGGATCAGGTGGTCGCAGTGGACCGTGGTCGGCACGTGGACGGCGGGCAGGCCGGCGGTCACGAACTGGAGCAGCGCCATCTGGGCGGTGGCGTCCTGCATGGCCACGCGGTCGGGGCACAGCTCCGACTCCGTGCGGCCCCGCACCGGCACCGGCGCGCCGGCACGGGTGACGGCGTCGAGCCGGTGGTTGAACAGGATCTTCTCGGCCAGCGTCAGCGGCCGCCCGAGCGCCTCCCGCGCCGCCACGAGCCGTGCGTCCAGCCGTCCGTACACCGTGTCGACGAGGTCGACCGGTGTGCCGGGCCCGACCGCGGGGCGCTCGCTCACCCCCCACCACCCTTCGAGGCAATAACTCGCCATTCTGGCGAGTTGTTGCCTCGGGACCGGGCCGGGACGACGGTGGTCATGCGCTGGTCCCCACGCGGCCCTCGCCCTGGGCCTCCATGCGCGGCACCCGGCCGACGGGCGCCACGTGCCACATCTGCTCGAGCGTGGTGTGCCAGTCCTCCAGGAGGGCTTTGGCGCGGGGCGAGCCGGTGAGCTCGAAGTGGCGCTCGACCAGCCAGCGCAGCTCCTCGACCTCCTCGGCGTCGGGCCGGGCGGCGTTGACCAGGGCTGGGTTCAGCCGGGTCGTGAGGCGGGCGCCAGGATCCCAGATGAAGGCCTCGCCGCCGGTCATCCCGGCGCCGACGTTGTAGCCGAAGGGGCCGAGGACCACGATGGTGCCGCCGGTCATGTACTCGCAGGCGTGGTCGCCCAGGCCCTCGACCACGGCGTTGGCGCCCGAGTTGCGTACGCCGAAGCGCTCGCCGGCCGAGCCGGCGATGAACACGTCGCCGCCGGTGGCGCCGTAGAGACAGGTGTTGCCGGCCAGCACCGGCTCCCCGGCGTCGTTGGCAGGCGGGCGGATCACGATGCGGCCACCGCCCATCGCCTTGCCCACGTAGTCGTTGGCCTCGCCCACCAGGTCGATCTCGATGCCGGCGGTGAGGAAGGCGCCGAGGCTCTGCCCGGCGGACCCGGTGAGGTGCACCATGGCCGTGCCGCTCGGCGCCCGGCCGCCCCATTCGAGGGCGATGGCCCCGCCCAGGGCGGCGCCCACCGTGCGGTCCCGATTGGTGATCTCGTAGGTGAGGTCGAACTCGTCGGCGTCCCAGATCGGACGGAAGGCGTCGGACTCGAGCCGGTCACCCAGGACCGAGCGCGGTCGCTGGAGCGGGACCCCGGCGACGAACCGCCGGGGCGCCGAGCGGTCGGCCGGAGGCGTGATCATGGGCGTGAGGTCGACCGTGTCCGCCCGTTCGTCGCCCGAGCGGCGTTGCCGCAGCGACTCCACCCGCCCGATGGCGTCGTCGAGGGTGCGGAAGCCGAGCTCGGCCAGCAGCCGGCGGACCTCGTCGGCCACGAACATGAAGTAGGCGGCCACCCCTTCGGGGGTGCCGGCGAACTTGGCCCGCAGGTTGGGGCGCTGGGTGGCGATGCCGGTGGAGCAGGTGTCTCGGTGGCAGGCCCGCAGCATGATGCACCCCTCGGCGATCATCGCCGCCGTGCCGAAGGAGAACTCGTCGGCACCGAGCAGGGCCGCCATCATCACGTCGCGGCCGGTCATGAAGCCGCCGTCGACCCGGAGGCGGGCCCGGTCCCGCAGGCCGTTCTCCACCAGCGCGGCCTGGGTGTCGGTCAGGCCCAGCTCCCACGGCATGCCGGCGTGCTTGATCGACGACAGAGGCGAGGCACCCGTACCCCCGTTGGCCCCGGAGATGTGGACCACGTCGGCCAGCGCCTTGACCACGCCGGCGGCGATGGTGCCCACGCCGTCGCCGGCGACCAGCTTCACCGACACGTCGGCGTAGCGGTTCACCTGCTTCAGGTCGAAGATGAGCTGGGCCAGGTCCTCGATGGAGTAGATGTCGTGGTGGGGCGGCGGCGAGATCAGGGTGACACCGGGCTGGGTGTGGCGCAGGTTGGCGATCTCCTCGCTCACCTTGTGTCCGGGCAGCTGGCCGCCCTCTCCGGGCTTGGAGCCCTGGGCGATCTTGATCTGGAGCTCGTCGGCATAGGCGCAGTACTCGGGCGTGACGCCGAAGCGGCCGGATGCGATCTGCTTGATCTTGGAGTTCTTGTCGCCGGTGGCCCGGCCCCGGGTACGGAAGCGGAACTGGGCCTCGCCGCCCTCGCCGCAGTTCGACCGCCCGCCGATGAGGTTCATGGCCTCGGCCAGCGTCTCGTGGGCCTCCGCCGACAGCGAGCCGTGGCTCATGGCGCCGGTGGAGAACCGGGTGGCGATGGCGGCGGCCGGCTCGACCTCGGCGATGGGCACCGGGCTGGTGGACGGCACGAACTCGAGCAGGTCGCGCAGCTCGGTTGTGGGCCGCTCGTGCACGAGGGCGCTGAACTGGTCGTAGAGGTCGTCCCGCTCCGCCTTCAACGCCTTCTGCAGCAGGTGGGCGGCGTTCATGTTGTTGAGGGCGGTGACGACGTCGGCGTTGTGTATGTGGTACTCGCCGCCCTTCTTGAGGCTGCGGTAGTACCCCGGGTTGGGGAGGCGGCCGCCGCCTGCGTCGGGCGGCCACGGCACGGCGGCGTGCAGCGCCAGCACGTCGGCGCCTAGGGCGTCCCACCCGATGCCGCCGCAGGTGGAGGGCGTGCCGGTGAAGCACACGTCGACCACCTCCGGCCCGAGTCCCACCGTCTCGAAGATCTGCGCGCCGCGGTACGAGTCGACGGTGCAGATGCCCATCTTCGACATGATCTTGAGCACGCCGTCCTCGGAGGCGGCGTGGAAGCGCTCCTGGGCCTCGGAGCTGTGGAGGTCGCTCTCCTCGGACGTGTCTGCCTCGGCCGCCACCGTGAGCAGGGCCAGGCGGGGGCAGATGGCATCGGCGCCGTAGCCGAGGAGGGTGGCCAGGTAGTGGACGTCGCGGGCGTCGTCCGCCACGACGATGAGACTGGCGGCCGAGCGCAGCCCGGAGGCGATCAGGCGCTGGTGCAGCGCTCCGGTGACCATCAGGCTCGGGAGCGGCGCCCGGTCGGCCGAGACGGCGCCGTTGTCGATGATCAGCAGCTCGGTGCCGGCCCGGATGAGCTCCTCGGCCTGGTCGCAGATCTCGTGGACGCCGTGGCGGAGGCCGGCCGGCCCGGCCGACACCGGGAAGGTGGCGTCGAGGGAGGCCGACGCGAAGTCGGCCTGGTCGGGGGCGGCCAGCTTGGCCACGGTCGACGGGTAGAGGAAGAACGAGTCGAGCTCGATCAGCCGTGTCGCGCTGGACTGCTCGGTGAGCAGCGGCCGGCGGGCGCCGAGGAGGGTGCGCAGGCTCATCACCAGCCGCTCGCGCAGGTGGTCGATGGGCGGGTTGGTCACCTGGGCGAATCGCTGGCGGAGGTAGTGGTGGATCGGGCGGGGGCGGCCGGCCAGATGGGGGAGGGGCGAGTCGTCGCCCATGGAGAAGGTTGGCTCCTTGGCCTCGGTGGCCATGGGCTTGAGCACCATGCGGAGCTCCTCGGTGGTGTACCCGTGGGCCAGGTGGCGCACCGTGATCTCGCCCGTCTCCGGCGGCTCGCCCACCGGGCGGCCCACGCTGACCCTGCGGAGGCCGTCGCTGGCCCACCGGGCGTAGGGCGCCCCGGCGGCCAGGCGCTCCTTGCACTCGCGGTCGAGCAGCACGCCCCGGCTGGGGTCCACGAACAGCATCTGGCCGGGGCCGAGGCGGCCGCGGCGGACCCGCTCGTGACTGCGCAGGTCGACCGCGCCCGCCTCCGAGCAGCACACCACCAGGCCGTCTTCGCAGATGGCGTAGCGCAGCGGTCGGAGGCCGTTGCGGTCGAGGGCGGCACCCACACCGAGGCCGTCGGTGAAGATGAGGCCGGCCGGCCCGTCCCACGGCTCCACCAGGCTGGCGTGGTAGCGGAAGAAGCCCCGCACCTCGGGATCGAGGTCGCGCGCACCCTCCCACGCCTCGGGCACGAGCATGCTCACGGCGTGGCGGATGTCCCGACCGCCCCGTACCAGGAGCTCCACGGCCGAGTCGAGCTGCCCCGAGTCGGAGTCGGCAGGGCTGAGGACGGGATGGAACAGCTCCTCCGGGCCCAAGCCGGCCGCCTCCGTGCCCAGCACGCGGCGGGCGCGCATGCGGTTGACGTTTCCGGCGATGGCGTTGATCTCGCCGTTGTGGCACAGGTTCCGGAACGGCTGGGCCCGCTCCCATGTGGGCAGGGTATTGGTCGAGAACCGCTGGTGGAACACGGCGAACGGCGCCGCGAACTCGGGGTCGGCGAGGTCGAGGTAGAAGCGGCCGAGGAGATCGGCGGCCACGAGCCCCTTGTACGACACGGTGCGGAAGGAGCAGCTGGCGACGTAGGTGCCGGTGGTGGTGGCCTCGATGCGCCGGCGCAGGCGGAAGGCGGCCACCTCCTGGCTGCGCCCGCCTCCGCTGTTGGCGGCGCCGTTCCCGTTGCCGGAGCTCGCGTTGCCGGAACTCCCGTTGGCGGCGCCGACACTTCCCGCCGCCGACGGGCGGAAGGCGAGGATGGCCTGGAGCAGCCGGGGCTGGCTGTCCCGGGCGACCGGACCGAGCTGGTCGGGATCGGTGGGCGGGGTGCGCCAGTCCACCACCTCGATGCCCTCGGCGGCGGCGGCTGCCTCGACGGCCGGCCGGGGATCGTCGCC
Organism: Acidimicrobiales bacterium; assembly: GCA_036262515.1. Lineage (GTDB taxonomy): Bacteria > Actinomycetota > Acidimicrobiia > Acidimicrobiales > JAHFUS01. The sequence continues at coordinate 30,800 of DATAIT010000032.1, forward strand.
CCGCACGAACAGCACGGCCACACCGTTCCCCTGGCCGAAGAGGGCCGGAGGGATGGGCAGGAGCAGCCCGGACCCGTCGGACGTGCGCAGGTCCGCTGCCACCGCCCCGCGGTGGATGACGCAGGCCAGGCCGGAGAGGGCCGCTTCGACGATGGCCCGTGACGACCGTCCGTGCATGTCGGCCGTGAAACCGATGCCGCAGGCATCGCGTTCGGAGCGCATGGGGCAAACCTCTGGGTCTCGAGGAGCCGCCGCTCGGGCTGCTCGGGGTGGATCGGCCGGGCCTTCTCCGTTGAAGGTGTTGGGGAGAAGGCGCCGTCGATGGCACCGCCCCGGGTCCTGCAGGCGCGAAGTGTACCTGCCCGCCCCGGCGCCGTCCCGCGCCCTACCGGCGCCGCCTGTGGTCAGTCCCGGGCGGTGCGCCGCGGGGGCCAGGCCACGGTCGTGCCCGTCGGGCGGCGGTTCTCGTCGAGGGCCCAGACCCGGCGCCAGCCGGTGGACTCGGGGCCGGTGAGGGCCGGGGTCGCCCCCGACGCGGCGTTGCGGCGCGCCGCCCAGAAGCCCTCGCCGCGCTCGTCGGCCAGGACGGCGATGGCCCGCTCGATGCGGCCGGCGAGCGCGGCAGCCGACTCGCCCTCGGCGGCCCGCACGGGGCGCCCGAACGTCACCTCGGTGCGGGCCGGGCGCACGCCCTTGCCGCCCTTCTTGAGGATGCGCCGCGTGCCGTGCAGGTGCACCGGCACGACGGGGGCGCCGGTGCGCACGGCCAGGTAGGCGGCGCCGGCCCGGTGGCTCTGGCCCCACCCGTCCGGGCTGCGTCCCCCCTCGGGGAAGATGACGAGGCTCCATCCCTCGAGGATGAGCGAGACCGCCAGCTTGGTGGACTGGGGACTGACGCGCGCCCGCTCGATGGGGATGGCGTTGATGGACAGCGCCCACAGGCCGCCCTTCCACCGCTTGTCGAAGAAGTAGTCGGCGCCGGCGGCCACGACCGTGCGGTGCCGGAACCGCTCGGGCAGCGACGTGAGCACGAGCGGCGTGTCGACGTGGCTCGAGTGGTTGGCCGCAAAGATCGCAGGGGCGGGCAGCGCGTCCAGGCGGTCGAGCCCGTCGACGTCCGGGGCGGCCAGGCCCTTGACGAGCGGCCGGGTGACGCCGTCCAGCCACAGGGCCCGGGCCAGCCGGGCCGGGTACTTCCGCGCCCACGCCGTGTCGTAGTTCACCCCGGTGTCCCTCACCACCGGCGCGCGGGGCACGCCGGTCGGCCACGTGGGCGCTCCCAGCGGGAACCGGGCCCGCGGCCGTAGCTTCACGGCGTTCCCGAGGAGATGGGTCGCCAAAATGGCGACCTATCTCCTCGAAGGCGAGGGAAACGGGTCACGTCACGTCCGCGATGAGGAGTGGCGGGGCGTGGAGGTGGGTGAGCGACGGGGAGGGGCCGACCACGTCGCCCGCCATCTCCAGGGCATCCGACAACGTGGACGCCGGCTTGAAGCCGAGGCGGCGCACCGACTTGGCGTCACCACCCACGATGATGACGGCGCCCAGGTGCTGGAGGGCGTGGGCGCACCAGTACCACATGTAGAACGGATGGACGCCGTGGTAGGCGTGGCTCGTCCGGTACAGGTGGACGTACCACGGGTCGGTGGCGAAGCCCTCCTCGAACTTGGCCTCGATCTCCAGCGGGTCGGTGGTCTGGGCCAGCACCTGGTCGAAGAAGTCGATGTAGCTCGGGTGGTGCACCGGGTGGAAGGCCCGCGGCGTGGGGTGGTGCATGATCAGCACCCCGCCCTGGCGCACCAGCGGCTTGCCCCGGTAGAGGTTGAAGAAGTACCCGAGACCGAGGCAGGCCACCAGGATCGGGTTCATCACCGAGTTGACGTTGTAGGGGCAGATGTACGGCAGTCCCATGGTGAGGATGTCGGTCTGGCCCTCCACCGCCACCAGCTGCTGGCGGTGGACGTTGGCCACCGTGACCTCGTGCACCGCCTCGACCTCGCCCGCCTGCACGCTGGTCATCTGGTGGGGCGACTTGATGGACTGGAAGATGGCCGTGCGCAGGCGGGAGGGCGTGCGGTCCAGCGACCGGCTCACCGCCACGTACGACGCCCGGTCCCGGGCCGTCCACTCCCACTCCCGCTTCATCAGGAAGGCGAACTGGTCGGGGAACGTGTTGGTGTTCATGGTGGTCTCGATCTGGAAGATCTTGATCCCCTGGGCGGCGATGTGGCGGCCCATCCGCCAGTTGCTCGTGTGCAGCTCCGAGCGGGTGTGGTCCATCAGCGAGCGGCTGTGCTGGAGCGTGCGGACGTTGTGGTGGTGCTTGAGCGAGCGGTACGACGCGAGGCCCGTTGCCACGCTCTTGTGGCCGCCGTCCATGGCCACCAGGTTGATGTTGACGTAGACGATCAGGTCGCTCGTGGCCGCCCGCTTCGAGATCTCGACGTCCTCGCCGTTGTCGGTGGTGCCCAGGTGGAGCATCGACGCAGGGTCCTCCGCGTCGAGCTGGGTGAGCCGGCCGGAGGGGGCGAACGAGTCGTACACCCGGTCGCCGAGCGCGTGGCGCAGCTCCTGCTCGGTCATGCGCCGGTGCAGGGCGAGGGCGGCGATGAGCACGACGTCGTCCACGCCGGCGTCGGCTGCCATGTCCAGCACCGCCTCGATGACCCGCTGGCGGATGTCGGGCCGCTGCATCGGGGGCAACGGGAGGCTGATGTCGTCGAAGCAGATCGTCAGCTTCATGCCCGAGCGCAGCAGCGACGGGAGCGGCTGGCTGTCGCCCAGCGGGTTGAGCAGCGCGTGCTGGATGGCTCCGTCGGGGTCGGCCAACGCGGCGAGCGGCTCCGGCGGGTAGACGATCCGGCTGCCGGCCGGGAGCCGCTCCATACGGAACTGCTCGCCGTGCCAGAACAGCGTGGGCGGCGTGGAGCGGTCGACGTCGAGCACGAAGCCGGGGCGGGGCACTACTCCGACCTCGTTCGTTGGCTGCGCTCAGCCGTGGACGGCAGGGCTGTGGTCATGGTCTCACTGGACCTCTTCTTGGTCGACCGGAGGTCGAAGGCGATCTTGACGGCGCCCCGCCGGCCGGAGGCGGCGGCGTGGTCGAGGGCCTCGCGCCAGCGCTCCAGGGGGTAGAGGGCGGAGACGAGGCGCTCGAGGCGGGCGTCGGCCACGAGCCCGAAGGCGGTGGCGAACGTGTCGTGGCGGTAGGCGTAGGACCCGACCAGGCGGACCTCGCGCTGCCACAGCGGGGTGAGGTCGACCCGCACGCTCCCGGGCATCCCGACCAGCACGATGGTGCCCTTGGGGCGGACGACGGCCAGGGCCTGCTCGAGCGATCCGGCCGAGCCCACGCAGTCGACCACCACGTCGGCGCCGCCCGTCAGTCGGCCGTCGACCGACAGGGACTGGGTCTGACGACGGACGGCCCGCGCCATCTCGGCCGGCTCGGCGACCACGTCGGCTCCCAGGTCGGCGGCCAGCCGGCGCTGCACGTCGTGCTTGGCGGCGGCGACGATGACGCCGGGCAGGGCCAGGCGCCGCAGCGCGGCGATGGTGCACAGCCCGAGCGTGCCGGCGCCCAGGACGGCGACGACGGCGCCCTCGGCGATGGCCGACGACTCCACGGCGTGTGCCGCGCACGCCGTCGGCTCCACCATCACGGCGGCCTCGTCGCTCAGGTGGGCGGGCACCTCGTGCAGCTGGCTCTCGTGCGCCACCAGGGCGTGCGACCAACCCCCGCCGGTGTCGGCGCAGTACCCGGTCTGGAGGCCGGGCTCCAGGCACCCGAACGCGATGCGCTCGCAGTTGCCGTTGTGGCCGGCCGCGCAGGCGTCGCAGGGCGGGTCGATGCCCCGGGCGGCGCAGGCCAGCACCGGCTCGAGCACCACGCGGGTGCCGTCGTCGAGGTCGCCCACCACCTCGTGGCCGGGCACGAACGGGAAGCTCACCACTCCCTCGAACCACCGGCTACTCCTGGCGTCGACCGTGGCCAGGTCGGACCCGCAGATCCCGGCCAGGCGTGGGCGCACCCGGTGCCATCCCGGTCCCGGCAGCGCCGGCTCTTCCACGTCGGTCAGGTGCAGCGGCCCCACCCGGTTGGCCGCCCCGCCCAACGCGCTGGCCACCCGCGCCGCCGCGAACTTCGGGATCGACCGCTCGTAGACGAGCGCCCTCACCCCGCCACCCCGTCTCTCGAGGACATAGCTCGCCGAATCGGCGAGCTATTTCCTCGGGAACGGCCGCGGGGGACGTGGAGGATGGGCCCGATGGGCAGGAGGGGGCGGGGGGCGCCTGGTGCCTTGGACCACTGCTCGACGTGCCAGCCCCGCTTGCGGGCGATGGTGGCCAGCTTGGCCTCGGGGTTCACGGCGACCGGGTGTCCCACCGCCTCGAGCATGGGCAGGTCCGATGCCGAGTCGGCGTAGGCGACCGACTCCGTCAGCGAGAGCCCCTCGGCCTCGGCGTAGCGGGCCATGACCAGGGCCCGGGCCTCGCCGGTGGGCGGACCGGCCAGGAGCTCGCCGGTGAGCCGGCCGTCGGCGTCGGTGCCGAGCTTGGCGCAGACGATGTCGTCGAACAGGGGGCGGAGGGGCTCGATGGCGAAGTCGAGGGCGCCGGTGATGAGCAGGGTGCGGTGGCCCAGGGCCCGGTGCTCGCGCACCCGGCGGATCCCGGCGGGAAAGGCCTTGCGCAGGATGAGGTCGGAGAACATGTGCCAGGTGTCGGCGTCGACCTGCCGGCGGGACGCGCCCTCGTAGCGGCGGTAGAAATGGCGCAGGAAATCGCCCCGGTCGCGCCGGTCGAGGGCCAGCAGGGTGGGCGCCTCCTTCAGCGTGCGCAGCACGAAGCGCATCCGCTCGTCGGCCGGGAGGTGACGGGTGGCGAGCCACGAGTAGCTCTCCACGACGTTGGAGGCGATGAGCGTGTTCTCCAGGTCGAAGGCGGCGATGTGGCGGTCGGGGGAGAGCACCGCCTTGCGGCCGCGGTCCTGGCGGGACGCCGTCTTGCGCTTGCCCGGCGTGGTGCGCACCCTCGCCTGGGCGACGATGGACGGCAGGTGGACCTGCTGCACGAAGTAGGCCCAGTCGATGACGATGGGGTCGAACCCGAAGGTGGCCTTGTCGGCGTCGTCGAGCGACTCGAACAGGGCCAGCAGGCGCTCGATCTTGAACACCGCCTCGGTCTCGGCGTAGGCCCCGTACAGCTCCACGTACCCGAGGGCCCGCTCGGCCAGGGTGCGCTTCTCCTCCAGCCGCGACGACAGCTCGGCCTTCTTCCCCCGGATCGGCAGGGTGGTGATGGCCTTCTCGACGGCCGACAGCGCCTTGGTGGCGTGCTGGAGCTGGCGCTGGACCTTGCCCCGCCCGGGGAACGACCATTCCGGCACCACGATGGGCTGGCCGTCGGCGTCGTAGAGCGGGTGCTCCTCGAACCACGTCTGCACCAGCCGGACCAGGCGCCGGTAGCGCAGCGGGTTGCGCTGGCCCGAGGCGACCTGCACGACGTCGGGCCCCTCCGGCTCCGGGCCCCGGGCGGCCACGGCGATGATGGCGGCCACCACCATGTCGACCGGGATCACGTCGACCACGCCCTCGGGGATGCCAGGGAACTGCTTGAGCAGTCCCCGCCCGTAGCTGATGATCACGGGCTCCGCCATGCGGAAGCCCCGGATCCAGCCGGCGTGCGGTTCGGCGAGGGCCGACTCGATGATCGACGGGCGCACGATGGACACCGGGAGGTCCCCCCGGTTGGCGAGGAGGGCCCGTTCCCCGAGGGCCTTGGTGTAGGCGTAGGCGTCGGGCCAACCGAGCGAGTGGGCGCGGGACTTGCCCGCCTGCACCATGCGCTCACGCACCCACTCCACCCGTAGCTTCTCGAGCTTGTCCGCCAGGAGCGGGGCGCCGGCCGCGCCGAGCTCGGAGCGGGCCGCCTTGGAGAAGGCGGTCAGGCGCTCGGGCCGGCGGCTCTCGGCGTCGGCGTCGGCGCGGGCTTGGCGGGCGGCCGCCGCCTCGGCCTCCCAGTCGAGATCGATGGCGAAGGGCGTGTCGGCCAGCAGCGCCTCAGGGGACTCGCCCCGGCGCGTGCCGGCCACGTAGGCGGTGGACACGGCGACGAGATGGGGGACCGCAGCACCCTGCGGACGGTCGCCGGCGAGGACGCGGGCCACCCGGCTCCCGCCCAGCAGGTTGACCTCGACGGCGGCGTCGAGAGGCGAGTCGAAGCTCACCGAGGCGGCCGAGTGCACGACGATGTCGCAGGAGCGGAACAGGCGACGGTCCTCGTCGTTCAGGCCGAGGCCGTCGACCGACACGTCGCCCGCCACCGTCTTCAGGCGCCGGTCCGTCTCGGCGTCGAAGGCGTCGCTCCACTCGGCCCGGAGGCGGTCGAAGCAGTCGTTGCGCAGGATCTCCCGCTTCACCCGCTGGGAGGCGGGCGTGCGCTTGCCCGCCCGTACCACCACCACCACCTCGCAGCCGGGGACGCAGCGCAGCAGGCGCTCGACCAGGGCGGTACCCAGGAAGCCGGTGGCCCCGGTGATGCCGATGCGCTTGCCCTCCAGGGCGGTGGTGATCATCGGGACCCATGTCTACCATTTGGTAGAGGGAATCGTCTACCATCTGGTAGATGGCCGTGGCCTCGACCACCGCTGAGCGGGCGACGACGGGTGAGCGGGTGCTCCTGGCGGCGGTAGAGTCGTTCGGCACGAGGGGCTACGAGGCCACCTCGCTCGACGCCCTGGCCAAGGGCCTCGGCCTGCGGAAGCAGACCATCCTGTACTGGTTCCCGTCCAAGGACGCGCTGCTGGAGGCGGTGGTCGACCGCACGGCGTCGGAGCTGGCGGCGGTCCTCGAGCGGGCCCTGTCGGGCGCCGGCCAGGGGTGGGACCGGGTGGAGGCCATCGTGAAGTCGGTGTTCCGGGTGTCGGTGCGGCGCCCGGAGCTGCTCGGCGTGGTGCGGGAGGCGAGTCGCCTGGGCCCTCCGGCCGCGACCCGCCTGCTCACCGCCATCGAGCCGCTGATGGCGAGGGCCACGGGGTTCCTCGCCGACGAGATGGCGGCCGGGCACATGCGGGCCCAGGACCCCCGCATGGTGCTGCTGGCCGCCTATTCCGCCGTCGTCGGCATGGCCACCGAGGTGGAGGTGTTGCGGGCCCTCGGGTTCGAACCGACCGCCCGCGACCTCGTCCGGCGCCGCGATCAGCTCCTCCAGTTCCTCCGCTCCGCCCTCGGCGTGCGAGCGGAGGGGGGGGATCAGCCCGCTACGGGAGGATGAGCCAGGTCCCGAGGAACGCGGCCACGAGCGTGGTGACGTGGCTGGTGAGGCCCGACAGGTCGATGAGGTCGGTGCGCCACGTCCCCGCCTTCACCGTTTCGAGCGACACCGACCCCTGGCGCCGGGCCACGTCGATGGCCAGCTCCGTGGCCGCGTAGGACACCAGGGCCCGGTAGGACAGCGACGAGGTCGTCGAGCGGAAGCGGGCGGCGCCGGGAAGGGCCGACGTCGGCCACGGGAGCCCGAGCACCGTGCGGGCTCCGACTGCCTCCGGCATGGCCTGGAGGCCGGCATAGGCGGCGGACGGGGCCAGGACGGTGCCGAACGCCGGGTGCCAGAGACTGCCGAAGGCGGCTCGCATGCACTTGGCGGCCAGGACCGGGCTGCCGGCCACGGCCATCGCCACCGCCCCGGAACGGGCCAGCGACGTGATCTCCGGCATGCACGTCCCCGACTCGTCGGCCGTCACCAGGGTGGTGGGCACCTTGGAGGCCAGCCCCCCGGCCAGCGCCGAGTCGGGGCCCGATCCCACGATCACGCCCACGGTGCCGTTGAGGCCCTGGCGGCGGAGCAGGCCGCCCAGCTGGATCCCGGCCGCACGGGCCGGCGACTCGGCAGGGATCACGTTGCCGCCCGAGATGGCGGGGTCGGCGGGGAACAGCCAGGGGACACCCTGGGGTGCGTCGACGCCGAAGCCGCCGACCAGGACGCTGGCCCGCTTGGCCAGTGCGGCCACGGCGGCCGGGTCCTCGGCCGGCGCGACCTCCAGCTCCACCGGGAGGCCGGCGACGCCGCCGGAGGCGTTGGCGGCGGCGACCCGCTGGCGGACGATGTTGGTGATCTCGACACCCTCGGCCGCCATCGCCCCGCGTGCGGGGACCACGAGCCCCAGGCGGAGCGGCCCGGGCGCCGGGCTGACCAGCCCCGCGTCGGGCGAGGGGCCGACGCGGGAGGTCGTGGGCGGCGCCGGTGGGGTGGCCGAGGCCTCTGGCGCCGCCGCCACCGGCACCTCGTCGCGTTGCACGACGATGTCCGACGAGGTGGACGACACCGCGTCGGTCGCCGCCGCGGCGGTGGACGTGGTGGTACGCGACGCCGAGGCTGTGAGCTGGTTGGGCACGTCGGCCCGATCGGCCACCACGAAGAAGGCGGTGAGAAGGGCGGCGACGACGACGGCCGGCCGCTTGCCCCGCCGCGGCGGCGCGTCGCCGGCCACGTGGTCGGCACCCATGGCCACGAACGGCTGAGCACGAAGCCACGAACGCAGCCTGGAGAGCTCGGACACGTGGCGCTGGCAGCGGCCGCAGCGCAGCACGTGGGCGCCGACGCGATCCTGCCCCTCGCCGTCGAACCACGCCCCCAACGCCAGTTCGCCTGGGTGGGCGCGGAACATCACGTCAGACGCCTCGATGCGAGCAGCCGGCTGGCCTTGCGGCGGGCGGTGTGCAGGCGCGACATCACTGTCCCCTGCGGGACATGCTGGACCTCGGCGATCTCGGCGTAGGAGAGGTCCATGACCTCACGCAGCCAGAGGGCCTCGCGAAGAGGCGGCGACAGGCGCTGGAGCAGGACCCAGGCCGCGGCCATCTCCAGAGCGGCGACGACGACCTCGTCGGGCGGGGGGACGGGTGACGCGTCGTCGTCGGTGAGGACGGCGACAGGCCGGTTGGACCGCATGCGCTCGAAGCAGCAGTTGCGCACGATGGCCAGCAGCCACGTGTCGAGCTTGGCGGGATCGGCGGAACCCCAGGCGCGCCACGCCTTGAACCAGGCCTCTTGGCAGACGTCCTCTGCGGAGTCGGCACCAAGGATCGCGCGCGCATAGTGGAGGGCATGCTTGGCCTTCGATCGGTGGAAGTCCTCGAACGAGGTCATTCGGCCTTTGCCATGGAGAGACGCGTACGAACCCCGGAATATTCGACTCTTCTGGCCGTCTGACCTGCGGGCGCCGTCACGAAGAGGACGATCTGGGCGAGCCGGTCGGGACGGAGCCCTCCTGGCGGGGCCATCCGGCTCACCGGGGCCGCTGCGGCGGCGTGTACCGCTTGCTCGGGGAGGGCGGCCTCCGTGCCTCCGGGTCGTCGGGAGCCGTCGGACCTTCGCGGTCGTCGGTCGACCTCGACCCGCGACGGCGGCGGGGGCGGGCCTGCACCGGGGCGGGGCGGCGGACGATCTCCCCGTTCTCGTCGAGCTCGGGCTCGGGGAGTGGCGCCAGCCGGCGCGACTTGAGGCTCAGCCAGGCCGCCAGCATCAGGTAGGGCAGGCCGACCACCCAGGCCATCCCCCACGGCCCGAAGGCGAGGAGGATGCAGGCCAGCCCGGTGAAGAGACGGTGACGGCGCTTGGCCGCGACGGCCAGGAGGAGGGCCATGAAGATGCCGATGCCCGAGAGCGCCACGGCCGCCCCCTCGTCGAACCGGGGCGCCCAGAGGGCGACCGAGACGAAGGCGGCCACGCCGACGCCGATGTAGGCGTAGCGCTGCTCACGATCGTCGAGGCGCCTCACCCGATCAGGCTCGCCGGGCGCGCAGGAGCCACGGGCGCACCACGACCCACGTCTCGTCGGGCCCGCGTGGGTCGAAGTGCAGGTCGAGGGGGTCGTCGGGGTCGTGGGGATCGCCCGAGGCGTCGGCCACGACCGCCTCGCCGCCACCCCGTTCGTCCACTGCGTGGCGCAGCCCGAGGGCGACGGCCGTCAGCACCACGCCCGACGCCGTCCGTCGGCGCCAGGGGCCGAGACAGGGATGGGGGAGGCGGCCCTCTGGCACGGAGCGAGGGTACCCCGGCGTCTTCTCCGAGCGGTGCCCCCACGCGCCGGGCACCGCACCCGGTGCGCGAGGCTGCGACCGTGGATGACCACGGGTACGTCTACGACCTGCTGCGCAAGTGGGGGATGGGCGACTTCGGAGCGAGCACGTGGGAGTTCCTGCTCGTCCGTCCCCTCAAGATCGCCCTGTTGGTGGTCATCGGCATCGTGGTGGCCCGCATCGGCGCACGGGCCGTCCGCCGGTTCGTACGTACCCTCGGCACGCGCGCTCCCGTGCACCCCGGGTCGGTGCGCTCCGAGCAACGGATCTCGACGGTCGGCAAGGTCCTCGGCGGGATGGTACGGGCCGTCGTGTGGATCATCGTGCTGCTCGTCGTGCTCGGCGAGGTCGGCGTCGACCTGGCGCCCCTGCTCGCCGGGGCCGGCATCGCCGGGATCGCCATCGGCTTCGGCGCCCAGAGCCTGGTGAAGGACTTCCTCTCCGGGTTCTTCATCCTGCTGGAGGACCAGTACGGCGTGGGTGACGTGATCAACCTGGGCGACGCCACGGGGACGGTGGAGGACATCTCGCTGCGGGTGACCCGCCTCCGCGCCACCGACGGGACGGTGTGGTTCGTGCCCAACGGCGAGATCAAGCGGGTGGGCAACACCTCGATGGAGTGGTCGAGGGCGCTGATCGACGTGCAGGTGGCGTACGACTCGGACCTGGCGGCGGTCACGTCCGCCATCGCCGAGGTGGCCGGCACCTTCGCCGACGACGCCACCTGGCACGAGGCCGTGCTGGAGCCGCCCGAGGTGTGGGGCGTGCAGGCCATGGGCCCCGACGGGCTCACCATCCGCCTGGTGGTGAAGACGGCCCCCCGTCAGCAGTACGCCGTCGCCCGCGAGCTGCGGGGCCGGATCACCGACCGGCTCCGGCGCGACGGGGTCCGCGGGCCGGGGCAGACGCTGCAGACGGTGCTGGTGACGGCGGGGGCGCTCGACTCGGGAACGCCGCCTGTGGCGCCGTCGGACGTCCCTGGCGGGAGCGAGGGCGCAGGGGGTACCGGGTCGGCTCCTGGCGGGGGCTCCGGTGCAGCAACGGGCCCGGCGGGCCCGGCGGGCCCTGCTTCCGCGGAAGGCTGACGCGACCCAGCCCGGACGCGGGAAGGCCGCCCCGGAGGGCGGCCCCCTGTCCCGCTGTGACCGGCGTCAGTGGCGGTCGAGGACGTCCTTCACCTTGTCGGCGGCATCGCCGACCTTCTCCTTGACGGTGCCCGTGGCCTGGTCGACCTTGCCCTCACGCTTCAGATCGTCGTCATCGGTGAGGTCACCGGCCGCTTCCTTGGCCCTGCCCTTCAGATCATCGAAGTTCGCCATGCTCTCTACGTACCGCGTGGGCCGGACCTCGAAACGAGTCGAACTCAGCCGGACACGATCTTCGTGAACAGCTCGACGTGCTCGGCCACCATGCGGTCGGCCGAGAAGTACCCCTCGACGGAGGCCCGGCAGTCGGCCCGGTCGATCTCGTCGATCCTCCCGATGGCGTCGATCATCTCGCCCTCGTCGGCGCACAGGAAGCCGGTCTTCCCGTGTTCCACCACCTCGGGGGCGGCCCCCTCGGGGAAGGCGAGCACGGGCGTGCCGCACGCCATCGCCTCCAGCATCACCATGCCGAACGGCTCGTTCCAGCGGATCGGGAAGATGAGCCCCCGGGCGTTGGCCAGCAGGTCGATCTTCTCCTCGTGCGCGACCTCGCCCAGGTAGCGGATCTGGTCGTTCAGGTAAGGGCGGACGTTGGCGTCGAAGTACTCGTGTTCCCACGGCTCGCGCATCTTGGCCGCCATGAGGAGGGGAACACCCGCCTTGTAACAGATCTCGGTCGCCCGGTGGGCCCCCTTGTCCGGGGACATGCGGCCGAGGAACAGGTAGTAGCCGCCCTCTCCCTTGCCCACTGGGAAGGCGTCGGCATCCAGCCCGTGATGGATCACCCGCGCGATGGGGATATCGGGCACCGGCCTGCTCTGCGCATGGGAGATGCCGATCAGGGGGACCCCGTCGGCGGCCATCCGGCCGTAGAGATCGGACAGCTCGTGGTTGAACGGGCCGTGGACGGTCGTGACGACGTGCAAGTCGGGGAAGCGCTGGGCGTATACCGGCCCCATCACCGTGTGGTCGTGGACGATGTCGTAGTCCTGAACAGCGTCGTAGGCGGCCATGATGTGCCGTAGCTCGGGGACGACCATCCCGATGCGCTGGTGCTCGGCCTCCTCCAGCGCCCACGCCCGCGGCACCGGGCAGGTGGAGTCGCCGGTGGTGAACAGCAGCACGTCGTGCCCGGCCTTGTGGAATCCGTTGGCCAGACGGTCGACCACGAGCTCGATGCCGCCGTACAGAGCGGGCGGAACGGGGGTCCACGGGGGTGCGATGACGGCGATCCGCATCCCGCCAGTCAACCATCGGCGGCCCGCGGGGCGACAGTCCGCCCGCCCGCGTACGGTGGGCGTTCGTGGCCGACCCGCCTTGGCTGCTGCGCGGCGAAGGCATGCTGGCATGGGTTGCCGCCCGCCCGACCCCGCCCCTGGTGCTGCCCTCGGGGCTGTCGTCGATCCCGGGGCCGGGCGCCGTGGTCGCCATGCGGTACGACGACACGCCCGTCGGCCCCTACGTCGAGCTGTCCGTCGTGGTGCCGGCTCGCCTGGGCCTCCGGGTCGGTGTCTGCACGGTCGCCATGGTCGTGACGTCCCCGGAGGCGCTGGCCGAGTGCCGGCGCAGCTGGGGGCTTCCCGCCGAGCTCGGGGCGCTGCGCTGGTCGGCCGCCGAGCCCGGGCACCGCTCGGTGGTATGGGAGGACCGGGCGCTGGCCTTCACCGGGCGCGCCTTCGGCCCATCGGCGTTCGTCCCTGTGGCGCCGGTGCGGTCGGTGGCGTGGCGTCCGAGCGGCGCCGTCGTGCTGGCCCGCCGGATGCGGGCCCGTGTGCGGCCTGCCCGGTGCCTGATCGAGGTGGACGGGCGCGACGAACTGTCCTGGCTGGCAGGACGGCATCCCGGTCTGAGCCTCGCCGGCGTTCGCATCGTCGCTCAGGCGGCCCGCCGCCCGGCAGGGCTTCTGTCGAGCGTGCCGTGGCCTGAGCCGGCGCCCCGGGCCGCTCCGGAGCCGGCGGGCTGACCGGGCTACGATGACGGGCCCCGGGCGTATGGCTCAGTTGGTTAGAGCGCAGCCTTCACACGGCTGAGGTCACAGGTTCGAGTCCTGTTACGCCCACCGGGAAAAGGCCAGTTCAGGGGCCAAAAACGGCAGTTGCGGGAGCAACGGTCGAGGCCCGGGAAGCGTCCTGCACCACATCTGCACCACAGGAATTTTCTGGGAGGGAGTAGTCCGGTGGCGAAGGTGGTCGACTTGGAGCGGCGCAAAGTCGACAAGCTGGCGGACCAAATCGAGCAGCAACTTGCCGTCCTTCCGCCCATGAGCCACCTGCACGTCCCGATCTCGGAGGTCGAGGACCCGCAGCGCTGGCGCCGGGCGGCCCGCCTGGCTGCACACCGGTTGGGGTGGCGCGTTGCCACCGGCGTGAGCCGCCACGGCTTCGTGTGGCTGACCGACATCCGTGAGCCCCCGCCGGAGGTGCTGAAGGCGCACACAGCCGAGGTCATGGACCGTCTGGACCGGATGATCGCGGAGGCGAGGGCTGCGAGACACCGGCCGCCGGCTCGGCCCCACCAGGGCCGTCGGCTCTGACGGGTCAGGCGTCAGCGATCTCGCCGGAACGACCGGCGGCGCGATCCGCTTCCACTTCGGCCAACCACGCGAGCACGGCCTCCCTGCTGTCGAGTCGCCGACCGTCACGGGTGATCGACACGTCATCAGCCGTTGAGGGGCCCGCAGCCTGAACACGGGTGACGAACTCGTCAGATGACATCGGCAGGACCCGCTCAGCCATGTTCCAAGAGTACGAGGTGACCAGGCGGTCGGTCCGGCGCCGGCCGATATGAGCCTTCCCGGCCGTTGTGACGGCAGTCAGGCAGCGACGACTCGGGCTCGGGTCAAAGCCTGCCAAAGCTCGATCGCGTCACCGATCAGTTCCATCGTCACCTTCGCGCCGCCCGGTCGCTCGACGATGTCGATGACGCGAGCCACCACGGGATCGGATTCATCACCGGTGACGACGAGGTGACCGACCACGATGGCCTCGGGATGGGCGGCCTCGTCGAGGAAGGCCCACAGCCGGCCGTCGCGGTCACGGCCCTGGACGTCGCAGGGGATGTCCAACTCAACAGCCACCGCTCACCTCCGGCGATTCTTGTGCGGATTGGCTTCCTCGGTCGGCGCGAACAACCGCGCGAGACGCTCCGCCTCCACGATACCGAGGACGGGAAGGACGACGTCGGCGTGCGGAGGCGCTCCCGTGGCCAGCACCTCGAAGCCGCCCTCGACGAGGCGCTCCACCGGACAGGTCGCGTAGCGGCTGTAGGTCGCCAGTTGGCCGGCAAGGATGCGCTGAAGCGGCCACGAGGGAAGGACGAGGTCGGTGCTCACGGCAGCCATGTTCCGGCCTCGCAGGCTGTACTCGCGCGCCTGGCGGGCTGCATGGGCCAGGAACTTGTCACCGGTGATGGGCGCACCGCGGACAGCGACTGTGGCCTCCGGTGGCACGCGACCGTCCTCGGTCCAGAACTCCTCCTCGATGGGCACCAGCGATGCAGGGTCCGGGAGACGATCGTTGGTCACGCGGCGCCCCTGCCGGGGAGCGACACATTTCCGGTCACGTGTTCGATGACGTCTCCGACGTTGATGACGACGGCGGTTGCCGGTCATCGTCGGTCTTGCTGCTGCTCGGGTCATCCGCCGTTGGCCCGCCGTCTGGGCCGGCCGACGTGGTCCGGGCCGAGTCGATGAGGGCATCGAGCCGGTCGGCCAGGACGGCACCTGCCTCCTTGAACAGGTGGGCGTAGCGGTCCTTGGTGAAGAAGGACGAGCGGTGACCTGCGTAGGTGGCGATCTCCATGTCGGATGCGCCGCTGGCGACCCAGAGCGAGACGGCGGTGTGACGCATGTCGTGGAAGGTCGGAGCTGGATCGAGGCCGGACAACTGCACCGCCTGGGCCCACTCGCGCCGCCGGAGGTTGTTGGCTCGGAGCTGGGCACCGTCGCGGCCTGTGAAGACGAGCGGGTCGCTCGGGAAGCGCTCCCGGTGACGCTCGAGCTCGCCGACCAGCCTGCGAGGCAAGGTGATGGTGCGACGGCCGGCCTTGGTCTTCGTGGAGCCCTCCACCATCCCATAGCCGGAGACCTCGACCACCTTGCGGGAGATGGACAGCGTCCGGTTGTCGAGGTCGACGTCGCTCCACCGGAGGGCCGCCAGTTCGCCGATGCGAGGCCCGGCGTAGCAGCCCACCCACACGAGGGCCCGGTAGCGGGGTGCGACCTGCTCCATGGCATCGGCGAGGACTTCCACTTGTGCCGCTGTGAGGAAGACGTCCTCCGATTCGTGCACCTTTGGACGTTCCACCTCGGCCATGGGGTTGAAGGCGATCACCCGGGCGCGCACTGCCATCCTCATGACCCTGCTCATGATCTGCGCCGCCTTCACAACCGTGGCCGCTGCTCGCCGTGTGGCCAGATCGTTCACCCAAATCTGACAGTCGGTGTAGTCGATGCTGGCGATCGGTCGTGCGCCGAAGACCGGGAGGATGTGGGTTCGCAGGTAGCTCAGGTCTCGCGCCTGAGAGGTCAATTCGAGGCCGGCGCGGGTGGGTAGGAACGACTCCGCGACAAAGTCTGCGAACCGGAGCCTCCCGAGGGCGGGGTCGACCCAGGCCCCCTTGTGCAGGTCGGTCTCGGTTGCCGCCAGGAATGCCTGCGCATCGCTCCTGCGGTCGAAGGTGGCGGTGCGCTGGGCGCCGTAGGGGTCGCGGTAGCGGGCCTCCCAGCGGTTGCTGCGGGGAGCCCGGCGGATCGAGCCCATCAGCTCTTCCTCCTGGTCGTCTTCTTGGCGGTGGAGGGCGGGCGGCGCTTGCGGGCGCTCGGTGCCGCCGGCTGGTCGCCCTCGACCTCACCCGGCGTCGCTTCAAGCAAGTCTGCCGCCCAGTCGTCGCCAGAATCCAGGGCCTCGGCCGGCAACGTTCCCGCCGGGATGCGGAGCTGCTTGACCTCCACGCCCACCTCGCTCGCCATCATCACCTTCGCCCGCACCTCCAGGTCCTCGAGCTGGTTGGCCAGCGACCGAAGCGACGTCTGCCAGTCACCCAGGTCGGAGAACGACTCCCGCACCAAGGCGGCCACCCGCTGGCCGGCCAGGGAGGCGACACGGGACTGGGCCTCGGTGAGGCGTGCGGGACCGAGGTCGGCCAGGAAGGCGTCGAGACGCAGCACCAGCTGGGCCTGCTGCACCTCCTCGCCGAAGACCAGGTCGACCAGCATGGCCACCGCCTCGCCCACCGGGGAGGGGCCGGGCACGGCCAACGTGGTGGGCTTGCCGGGGCCGGCCCACGCCGGCGGGGGCATGAAGAACCAGGTGACCGGCAGCTCGAAGGCCCGGGCGAAGGCGACGATCTCATCGGCGGTGAAGTTGCGCACGAACCCGCCGGCCACCGACCGCTCGGCCTGGGAGAAGCTGGCCTTGGACCACCGCACCCCGAGGTAGGGCTCGAGCGCCTCGGCCGCCTGGTCCTGGGTCCAGCCCTTCAGCTGTCGGGCCCGGGCCAGGTTGTAGCCCACCACCTGATTTGGCGTCAGCCCGAGGAACGGGGCCCGCTCGGGATCGGGGGAGGGCTGTCTGGGTCGCTTCCGGGCCATGTCTGCCTCTTCCGTTCTTGTCCGCTGGAGTCCGCTGGAGGCCGCTGGAGTCCACTGGTGTCAGCACTACTAATCTACCAGTTGACACTATCCGGCACTTGCTGGCACCTGCCGGCACTGGAGGACACTGCGTGGT
>DATAIT010000033.1 GCA_036262515.1 Acidimicrobiales bacterium
TTCACCGTCCCAAACGTGACCTGCAGAGCGGAGTAGCCGTCGCGCTCGGTCGTCTTGACCTGGACGATGCGAACCGGCGGCACCTTGACGACGGTCACGGGCACGGCGCGGTTCTCGCCGTCCCAGACCTGCGTCATGCCGAGCTTCTCGCCGACGATCGCTTTGCTTGCCCTGTCGAAGTTCGCCTGTCTCACGCGAACGCTCCGCTCGGGCAGACCCGGCGGAGCGCTTCTCGGTTCTGCCTCCGGGTTCCCGCCGGGGCGGGCGCCGAAGGACGTCGGTTACGGCTTGGTCACCCTAGCAGCAACAGATTTTCGGTGTCGTGGCCGCTGCTGGAAGGGACCGCCAGGGGCGCCGGTGGCCGCCGGCGCCGCCGCAGGCGGCCCCCTCGGATACCGGCGATGGGGATTCAGTGCGGAGGGTGC
Source organism: Acidimicrobiales bacterium (assembly GCA_036262515.1). Lineage (GTDB taxonomy): Bacteria > Actinomycetota > Acidimicrobiia > Acidimicrobiales > JAHFUS01. The sequence goes on from DATAIT010000033.1 coordinate 426, forward strand.
CGGCTCCGCCGGCACCCGGAGCTCGACCCAACTCGCCCGAACGGAGCGAGCGCAGCGAGCGAGTGAGGGCGAAAGCCCTACTGGATCTTGATCTCGATGTCGACGCCCGCCGGGAGGTCGAGGCGCTGGAGGGAGTCGACGGTCTTCGGCGTGTGCTCCACGATGTCGAGCAGGCGCTTGTGGATGCGCATCTCGAAGTGCTCCCGGCTGTCCTTGTACTTGTGGGGCGAGCGGATCACCGTGTAGCGGTGCATCTCGGTGGGCAGCGGCACGGGTCCCCGCACCTTGGCGCTGGTGCGCAGCACCGTCTCCACGATCTTCTTCGTGGACTGGTCGATGATCTCGTGGTCATACGCCTTCAGGCGGATGCGGATCTTCTGCCTCGGGTTCTCAGCCACTGTCCGGCCCTTCGCTACTTGAGGATCTTGGTGACGCGGCCGGCGCCGACGGTACGTCCACCCTCGCGGATGGCGAAGCGCAGGCCCTCGTCCATGGCGATGGGCTTGCCCAGCTCCACCGTCATCGTCGTGTTGTCGCCCGGCATCACCATCTCGGTGCCCTCGGCCAGGGTGATCGAGCCGGTGACGTCGGTGGTGCGGAAGTAGAACTGGGGCCGGTAGTTGTTGAAGAACGGCTTGTGACGCCCGCCCTCGTCCTTGGACAGGACGTAGACGTTGGCCTCGAAGTTGGTGTGGGGGGTGATCGAGCCGGGCTTGCACAGCACCTGGCCGCGCTCGACCTCCTCCTTCTTGGTGCCGCGCAGCAAGGCGCCGATGTTGTCGCCCGCCTGCCCGGAGTCGAGCAGCTTGCGGAACATCTCGACGCCCGTGCACACGGTCTTGGCCGTGGGCCGGAGGCCCACGATCTCGACCTCGTCGCTGACCTTGACCACGCCCTGCTCCACCTTGCCGGTGACCACCGTGCCGCGACCCTGGATGGTGAAGACGTCCTCGATCGGCATGAGGAACGGCTTGTCCGTGTCGCGGGTGGGCTCGGGCACGAACGAGTCGACGGCGTCCATCAGCTCCACGATGCGCGGCGTCCACTCCGGGTCGCCCTCGAGCGCCTTCAGGGCGCTGACCCGCACGACCGGCGTGTCGTCGCCGGGGAACTCGTAGTCCGACAGCAGCTCGCGGACCTCGAGCTCCACCAGGTCGAGCAGCTCCTCGTCGTCGACCATGTCGGCCTTGTTCAGCGCCACCACGATCGACGGCACGCCCACCTGGCGGGCCAGCAGGACGTGCTCTCGCGTCTGGGGCATCGGCCCGTCCGCGGCGGAGACCACCAGGATGGCGCCGTCGACCTGCGCGGCACCGGTGATCATGTTCTTGATGTAGTCGGCGTGGCCCGGCATGTCGACGTGGGCGTAGTGCCGGTTGGGCGTCTGGTACTCGACGTGGGCGATGTTGATCGTGATGCCGCGGGCCTTCTCCTCGGGTGCCTTGTCGATCATGTCGAAGGCGGTGAATGACGTGGTGCCGGAGGTGTCCTTCTCGGCCAGCACCTTCGTGATGGCGGCCGTGAGGGTCGTCTTGCCGTGGTCGATGTGGCCCATCGTGCCGATGTTGAGATGGGGCTTGTCACGGACGAACTGCTTCTTTGCCATCAGGAAGTCAACCTCTCAGAAGGGCCTACGGCCTACTGTCAGAATCGAACGGGCGAAGGCGGCTCGGCCGCCGGTCCGCTATTCCCCACGAACACGAGCGACGATCTCCTTGGAGATCGACTCCGGCACCTGCTGGTACGAATGGAACTGCATGGTCGACGTGGCCCGACCCTGGGTCTTCGACCGCAGGTCCGTAACGTAGCCGAACATCTCGGAGAGCGGCACCTGGGCCCGGATCACCTGGCTGCTGCCCCGCTGCTCCATCCCCTCCATCTTGCCCCGGCGGCTGTTGAGGTCGCCGATGACCTCGCCCATGTACTCGTCGGGCGTCACCGCCTCCACCGCCATGATCGGCTCGAGCAGCACCGGCTTGGCCTTGCGGGCCGCCTCCTTCACCGCCATGGAGCCGGCGATCTTGAAGGCCATCTCCGACGAGTCGACGTCGTGGTACGAGCCGTAGACCAGGATGGCCCGGACGTCGACCATCGGGTACCCGGCCACCACGCCGGACGTGAGGGCCTCTTGGATGCCGGCGTCGACGGACGGGATGTACTCCTTGGGGATGACGCCGCCCACGATCTTGTCGATGAACTCGTAGCCGCCGCCGGGGCCGGTGGGCTCGAGGTTGAGCACCACGTGGCCGTACTGGCCGCGACCTCCGGTCTGGCGCACGTAGCGCATCTCCACCTTCTCGACCGGATGCGTGATCGTCTCCCTGTAGGCCACCTGCGGCTTGCCCACGTTGGCGTCGACCTTGAACTCCCGCAGCATGCGGTCGACCAGCACCTCGAGGTGCAGCTCCCCCATGCCGCCGATGACGGTCTGGCCCGTCTCCTCGTCGGAGTGCACCTGGAAGGTGGGGTCCTCCTCGGAGAGCGACTGCAGCGCCTTGGACAGCTTGTCCTGGGCATCCTTGGTCTTGGGCTCGACGGCCACGTGGATCACCGGCTCGGGGAACTCCAGCGACTCGAGGACGATCGGGGCGTTGGGGTCGCACAGCGTGTCGCCGGTGGTGGTCTGCTTGAGACCGACGGCGGCGACGATGTCGCCGGCGAACACGGCTTCCTTGTCCTCGCGATGGTTGGCGTGCATCTGGAGCAGCCGGCCCACCCGCTCCTTGCGGTCCTTGCTGGAGTTGATGACGGCCCCGCCCTTGACCAGGCTGCCGCTGTAGACCCGGAAGTAGGTGAGCTTGCCCACGTGGGGGTCGCTCATGATCTTGAAGGCCAGCGCGGAGAACGGCTCGCTGTCGTCGGCCCGACGCTCGAGCTCCTCGATGCCCTTCACGTCCATGCCGGTGACCGGCGGGAGGTCGAGGGGGCTGGGGAGGAAGTCGACCACGGCGTCGAGCATGGGCTGGACGCCCTTGTTCTTGAAAGCCGATCCGCACAGCACGGGCACGACCTGGTTGGAGATGGTGCCGTGGCGCAGGGCCTTGCGGAGGTCGTCGGCGGTGATCTCCTCGTCGCCGATGAACTTCTCCATGATCGAGTCGTCGAACGTCGAGAGCACGTCGATGAGCGACTGGCGGGCCACCTCGGCGTCGTCGACCATCGCCTCGGGGATCTCGTTCACCGACCAGGCCTCGCCGTGGTCCGACGTCTCGTCCCAGGTCAGGGCCTTCATGCCGATCAGGTCGACCATGCCCTTGAAGTGGCCCTCGGCGCCGATGGGGATCTGCACGACGGCCGCCACCGCGTCGAGACGGTCGCGAATCATGGCGACCGACCGGTCGAAGTCGGCGCCGATGCGGTCCATCTTGTTGACGAAGCAGATCCGGGGGACGCCGTACTTGTTGGCCTGGCGCCACACCGTCTCGGTCTGCGGCTCCACGCCGGCCACCGCGTCGAACACGGCCACGGCGCCGTCGAGCACACGCAGCGAGCGCTCGACCTCGACGGTGAAGTCGACGTGGCCGGGTGTGTCGATGATGTTGATCCACGTGTCGCGCCACATGCAGGTGGTGGCGGCCGACGTGATGGTGATGCCCCGCTCCTGCTCCTGGACCATCCAGTCCATGGTGGCGGCGCCCTCGTGGACCTCGCCGATCTTGTAGTTCTTTCCGGTGTAGTAGAGGATGCGCTCGGTCGTGGTGGTCTTGCCCGCGTCGATGTGGGCCATGATCCCGATGTTGCGGGTCCTCGCCAGCGGGAACTCGCGGATGACTGGTGCCATAGAAGGATTCCTCGAAGAGTCGTTGCGGAGGACGCCCAGGTTCAGGCGGCGCCCGGAGTTCCGGTCGTTCCCGCCGGCCGAACGCTGTCGGCCGGCCGGCTTACCAGCGGTAGTGGGCGAAGGCCTTGTTCGACTCGGCCATCTTGTGGAGGTCTTCCCGCCGCTTCACGGCCGAGCCGATGCCGTTGGAAGCGTCGAGCAGCTCGTTGGCCAGGCGAAGCGCCATCGTCTTCTCCCGGCGCTGGCGGGAGTAGCCGACCAGCCACCTGATGGACAACGTGGTGGACCGGCGGGGACGGACCTCGACCGGCACCTGGTAGGTGGCGCCGCCGACGCGCCGGCTCCGCGTCTCCAGCGCCGGCTTGGTGTTCTCGACGGCGCGCTTCAGCGTGGCGATGGGCTCCGCACCCGTCTTCTCCTTCACCACGTCGAGGGCGTCGTAGACGATGCGCTCGGCCAAGGTGCGCTTGCCCTGGCTGAGGATCTTGTTCACCAGCTGGGTGACCACCACGGACTTGTAGACCGGGTCGGGCACGAGATCGCGACGGGGCGCGGGACCTTTGCGAGGCATGTCTAGTTGTCCCTCTTGGCGCCGTAGCGGCTGCGGGCCTGCTTGCGGTCGCGCACGCCGGACGTGTCGAGCGTGCCGCGGATGATCTTGTACCGCACGCCGGGGAGGTCCTTCACGCGCCCGCCGCGGACCAGCACGATGGAGTGCTCCTGCAGGTTGTGGCCGACGCCCGGGATGTAGGCGGTGACCTCCGTGCCGCTGGAGAGGCGGACGCGGGCCACCTTGCGAAGTGCCGAGTTCGGCTTCTTGGGGGTCGTGGTGTAGACGCGCGTGCACACCCCGCGCCGCTGGGGCGCGCCCTTCAGGGCGGGGGTCTTGGTCTTGGAGACCTTCGACTCACGGCCCTTGCGGACCAACTGCGAAATGGTGGGCAACGCAACCTCTCGAACTTCTCGTGGGGCGGGGTGGCGCGACACCGAAACGGCGCGACGGCCAACGAGAGAGGATAGGGCACGCCCGGAACGGTCGGCAAACGGGGCCGGGCGCGGGCGGGGGTGGTCGGCCAAAGGAAACAGGCGCACGAGCGGAAGCGCCCACCCCACCGCTACGGTTGGACTTGCAATGGCGAGCCACCTGGCGGCGTCGGCCTTCGGGCACTGCCTGGCGCTGGTCCGCGACGACGACGAAGCCACCCGGTTGGCGGTGGTGGCCGTCCGCAAGGGCGGCAGGTCGCTCGGCGCCGTTCTCGGCCACGCCCGCCACCAGGCGCTGGCCGCAGTGGCCGCCGGCCCACCCCCTCCGCCCGTCCTCGGGCCCGACGCCGGACCGTGCGAGGTGGCCTGGGCCCTCGCCGCCTCCCGCTCCGCCCTCGAGCTGGCTCTGGTCGATCTCGGTCGCTACCGGCTCGGTCGGGCCGGCCTCGGGTTGGCGCTGCGCATGACCCCGTCGGCCGCCGCCGAGCGGGTGGCTGCCGTCGCCCGGCGCTGGGATGCCGAGTTGGATCCTGCGCTGCTGGCATGGCTCGGCCCCGGCGACTGCGACGTGCTGGCCGGGGTCCTGGCCGGGCACCCGACCGGCACGGCCGCCGACCTGCTGGCGTCGGCCGGCGAGGTCACCGCCCACACCGCGCAGTGCGTGGCCTGCGCCGATCGCCAGAGGGCAATGGCCTCCGTCCGCCTCGTGCTGGCCGGCACCGCCTTGCCCGAGCCGCCGCTGGAGGTCACGGTCGCAGCCAGCGGCAGCCGCCTGCAGCCGCCCGTCCCGCCGCCGCCCCTGTCCCTGGGCCCCAGGGGGCGGATGACCACGGCGCTGGGCCTGGCCGCCGTCGCCATGGCCGTGGTGGGGTTCGCCGCCCTCGTGACGTCAAGCGGTGACTCCGGCGACAGCCGGCGCGACGCCTTGCTGGCGCTCACCAAGCTGCCGGTGTCGAGCGGTTCGCTCGGCCTGGTGCCCACCGAGGTCGACCCGTCGGCCCGCCAGCTGGAGATCGTGAACACGTCCCGAGCCGTCGTGCGCTGGGAGGCGGCCGCCGATGCACCGTGGCTCGAGGTCGTCCCCGCCGCCGGCCGGCTGCAGCCCGGGGCCAAGGAGGTGATGGCGCTCCGCGGCTTCCCGCCCGAAGGCGAGGTCCGGGCCTCGGTGCGCGTCACCGGCGACGACGGATCGGCGGCCATGGCGGCCGTGACCGGGACGGTCGAGCACCCGCCCGATCTCGGGGCGGCGGCCGACGGGTGCACCGTGACGGCCGACGTCGAGGACGAGAGCGACGTCGTCCTCACCCTGCACTGGCGCGTCGGCGGCGCCGACACGGCGACTCCCATGAGCCCTCCCGTCGACGCCAAGTCGACGGGTTCGCTTCCCGCCGCCGTGGCTCCGCTCACCTGGTGGGTGAGCGCGGTCGACGGTCGGGGGAACCAGGCCCGTACCCCCGACGCCCTCGTCACCACCGCCTGCTAGCCCCCCTGCGGGGCTGGACGCCGATCGACGTCGCTGGTGCTACCCGGCGTCGTCCGCCATCGGCGGCGCCTCGCCTTCGGCTGCCGGCGGTTGGAGCCACGACGGGGTGGCGGCGGCGATGCCGGCGGCCGCGCTGGTGGTGCCGATGTTGGCCAGCCACGCAGCCAGGTCCTCCGTGTCGTCGTCGGACGACCACCCGAGCATGGGCTCGTAGTCCGGGGCGTCCATGTCGAACTCCCGGTAGCGGGTCATCCCCGTGCCGGCCGGGATCAGCTTGCCGATGATGATGTTCTCCTTCAGGCCGTAGAGGAGGTCGGACTTCCCCTCGATGGCGGCCTCGGTGAGCACGCGGGTGGTCTCCTGGAACGAGGCGGCCGACAGCCACGACTCCGTGGCCAGCGACGCCTTGGTGATGCCCATCAGCTCCGGGCGGCCTTCAGCCGGCCGCTTGCCCGCCTGGACGAGCTCGCGGTTGACGTCGGCGTAGTTGCGGGACTCGACGCGCTCGCCCGGCAGGAACGGCGCGTCGCCCGGCTCCGCCACCGAGACCCGGCGCAGCATCTGGCGCACGATCAGCTCGATGTGCTTGTCGTGGATCGACACGCCCTGGTCCCGGTACACCTTCTGGACTTCTTCGACCAGGTACTGCTGGGTCTCGCGGATGCCCTTGATCTCCAGGAGCTCCTTCGGGTCCTTGGGCCCCTCGACCAGGGCGTCTCCGGCCTGGACCTCCTTGCCGTCGGACACCTCGAGGTGGGCCCGCTGGGAGACGTTGTAGGTGTCCTCGCCGCCGTCGTCGCCGATGATGGTGATGCGGCGGCCGTTCTCCTCCTCGCTGATGCGCACGACGCCCGACGTCCGTGCCAGCACGGCTGCGCCCTTGGGGGTACGGGCCTCGAAGAGCTCGACGACTCGGGGCAGTCCGTGGGTGATGTCCTCACCGGCGATACCACCGGTGTGGAAGGTCCGCATGGTGAGCTGGGTGCCCGGCTCGCCGATGGACTGGGCGGCGATGACG
>DATAIT010000034.1 GCA_036262515.1 Acidimicrobiales bacterium
CCGCCAGTGCAGCGACGAGTTCTGCGACGTGGCCGCCGGGCGCTGCCAGGTCGACCACATCGAGCCGTGGGCGGCCGGCGGGCGGACCCAGGAGCACAACGGCCGGCTGTTGTGCGGGTTCCACAACCGGGCCCGCAACCGACCACCGACGCCGCCGCCCCGGAAGTGACGGCGGCCACGCATCCCGACCCGGTAGCCTTCGCAACGCCGACGGTCAGTCAGGCGCGCGGGCGTGGCGCAACTGGTAGACGCGCCGGGTTTAGGTCCCGGTGCCGCAAGGCATGGAGGTTCGAGTCCTCTCGCCCGCACTCACCGCTCGGCGACGGCGACGGGTGACGTGTGACCGGAGCAGGCGGCCCGGGGGCAGGAACGACGAAGAGGGCGCCCGTAGGCGCCCTCTCGGTCGTTCCCTCCAGAGAGAAGGGGTTACTTCGAGACGTGCTTGGGACTGAAGTCCTTGCCGAGCAAGGTGCTGCCCTTGCCGGCGTCGTCCACGGCGTCCTCGAGGGTGGCTCCCGTGCCCTCGGCGACCCGGCCGTCCTCGTTCTGGCCCAGGGTCACGACGCTCTCGTTGCCGGCACCGTCGAAGACCGAGGTCTGGGGCGGCCCGCCTGAGTCCGCCGCGAACGGCGCAGAGACGCCTTCACCCTCGGGCACCCGGCGCCCACGGTCCCGGAGATTCGTGTCCTCAGTCTCAGGCATTCACACACCACCTCGCTCGTCGTTTTCGTCCCCGAAGATCTACCCGTCTCGGCCGAGGGGCAACCCTGCGCCGTATGTACCGCGCGGTTTCGCCCGGCCAGCCGTGGGGACAGATCCCGCGTGACCCGCACGATGGAACGAGGGACGAAGGGCGACGAAAAGGGCGGAGAGGACCTGGCCGACAAGGCGGCGGACAGCGAGTGGGTCGAGGGTCTGGCGCGCGCCGGTCTCGCCGCCCGCGGGCTGCTGTACGTCATGGTCGGTGCCATCGCCCTCCAGGTGGCGTTCGGGAAGCGGGACAAGCACGCCGACAAGCAGGGTGCCCTCCTCACCCTCGCCCGCCAGCCCCTGGGCAAGCTCCTGCTGGCCGCCGTCGCCGTCGGCTTCGCCGGGTACGCGCTGTGGCGGTTCCTCGACGCGATCCTCGACACCGACGGCGAGGGCAGCGACCTCACCGGCGTGGCCAAGCGGGTGGCGGACTTCGCCCGCGGCCTCCTCTACGCCAGCTTCTTCCTGACCGCGGCCCGGCTCATCGTGGGGTCGAGCGGCGAGGACCGGAGCAAGGAGTCGGACCTGACGGCCAAGGTGCTCCACGTTCCGCTGGGCCGCATCGCCGTGGGGCTGGTGGGCCTGGCCATCGTCGGCGGCGGCGTCTACACCGGCTACCGGGCGGCGGCCGGGAAGTACAAGAAGCGGCTGCGCGTCGGCGAGATGGGCGAGGCCACCCGCCGGTGGGTGACGGCGGTGGCTTCCGTCGGGCTGGCGGCGCGCATGGTCGTCTTCCTGCTGATCGGCACGTTCCTCGTGAAGGCGGCCGTCCGCTACGACCCCGACGAGGCGGTGGGCGTCGACGGTGCCCTGAAGCGGCTGGCCGCCCGCCCCTACGGCCCGTGGCTGCTGGCCGTGGTGGCCGTCGGCCTCTTCGCCTACGGCCTCTACTCGTTCGTGGAGGCCCGCTACCGCCGGGTGATGGAGTGACGGGCTACGCCCCCTCGCCGGCCAGCAGGGCGGCGAGGGCACGGAATGCCCTGCCCCGGTGGGACACGGCGTTCTTCTCGGCCGACGTCATCTCGGCGAACGTGCGCCCGCCGCTGCCCGCCGGGGCGAACACCGGGTCGTAGCCGAAGCCGCCGGTCCCGCGTGGCGCAACCGTGATCTCGCCGTCCACCACGCCTTCGGCCACCAGATCGCGGCCGTCGGGGAAGCACACCATGGCGACGGTGCGGAACCGGGCCGAGCGGTCCGCCCGTCCGTCCATCGCCTGCAACAGGGCGGTGACGTTGTCGGCGTACGTGGCGCCGGGTCCGGCGTAGCGGGCCGAGTACACCCCCGGGGCGCCGTCGAGGGCCGACACCTCCAGCCCCGTGTCGTCGGCCACTGCAGGCTCACCGGTGGCGGCGACGATGGCCCGTGCCTTGAGCCGGGCGTTGTCCTCGAGGGTCTCGCCGTCCTCCACGATCTCATCGACCGAGGGCGGGCGGGGTGCCAGCTCCACGGGGTCGAGGACGGCGGCGATCTCCGCCACCTTGTCGGGATTGGCTGTTGCGACGACCAGGCGCACGGTGGTCGCTAGTTCCCTAGGCCGGGTCGCGGGCGGGCGGCGGCTCGGCCAGCACGGCGGCCTGCGCGTCGAGGATCTCGGCGATGCCGTGCTGGGCCAGGGCCAGCAGGTCGTCGAGCTCGGCCCGGCTGAACGGCATCCCCTCGGCGGTGCCCTGCACTTCCACGAACCGCCCGGACGACGTCATCACGATGTTCATGTCGACCTCGGCGCGGACGTCCTCCGAGTAGTCCACGTCGAGCAGGGCGACGCCGTCGACCACCCCGACCGACACCGCCGCGCACGCCTCCCGCAGGGCGTGCGGCCTGTTGGGGTTGCGCTGGGTGCGCCGGGTGAGCGCGTCGTGCAGGGCGACGTAGGCGCCGCAGATGGCGGCCGTCCGGGTGCCGCCGTCGGCTTGGAGAACGTCGCAGTCGAGCACCACGGAGACCTCTCCCAGCACCGACATGTCGGTGACGGCCCGGAGGCTGCGGCCGATGAGGCGCTGGATCTCCTGGGTGCGGCCGGACTGCTTGCCCTTCACCGCCTCCCTGCCCACTCGCTCGGTGGTGGACCCCGGGAGCAGGGAGTACTCGGCGGTGACCCAGCCCTTCCCCGTGCCCTTCATCCACCTGGGCACCTGCTCCTCCACCGAGGCCGTGCACAGGACGCGCGTGCGGCCCATGCAGGCCAGCACGGAGCCCGCCGCGAAGTCGGTGTAGTCGCGCTCGAAGCGCACGGGGCGCAGGTCGTCGGGCTTGCGCCCGTAGCTCCGCTCGGTCATACCGGGTAGGTCTCGTTCATCCGGGCGAGGTCCACCGGGCCACCGTAGGCGGCGGCCGCCTCGGCGAGGATCTCCGCAGGGTCGACGGTGGGCCACAGGTGGGTGAGCAGCAGCCCGGCCGCACCCGCCTCCCGGGTCATGTCGCCCGCTTCCTTGGCGCTCAGGTGCAGCGGCGCACGCTCCTGGCGGTGGGGGTACGTCGCCTCGCAGAGCGCCAGGTCGATGCCGGCGCCGAGGGCCGCAAACGACCAGCCCGGCCCGGTGTCGGCGGAATAGGCGAGCGAGCGGCCGTCACCGTCGATCCGGACGGCCAGCGTCTCGGGAGGGTGGACGGTACGGGAGAAGCGCACGGCCAGGCCGCCGATGGTGATCTCGTCACCGTCGGCGACTACCCGCCAGTCGAAGGCCGGCGCGGCGTCGCCGGACAGGAAGCCGTCGAGCCCGGCCGGGGCGTACACCGGGACCCCGCTGCGGTGCAGGCCCCACGTGCACGCCACCCGGTAGCCCTCGATGTCGCCCCAGTGGTCGGGGTGCTCGTGGCTCAGCACGACGGCGTCGACATCGGCCAGTCCCACGTGACGCTGGAGGTTGGCCATGGTGCCCGACCCGGCGTCGAGCCACAGGGTCGTGCCCGCCCCGCGCACGAGGTAGCCGCTGCACGCCGACCCGGGCCCCGGGTAGCTGCCGCTGCAGCCGAGCACCGTCAGGTCGAGGGCCATGTCCAGGCCTCCACGTCGTCGAGCTCGGGCCCGAGGAGCCGGGCGCCCAGCAACCGGAACAGGTCCACGTCCCCGGACGACACGAACCGGTGGGCGCCCTTGCCGCTGCTCCGGCGCACCAGTCCCGTGTCGTCGAGGATGGCCCGGACCTCGAACGCCGTCTCCTCAGCCGACGAGACGAGCACCACTAAGCGACCCATCACGTCGCCGATGGTGCGGGCGAGGAACGGGTAGTGGGTGCACCCGAGCAGCACGGTGTCGACGCCGGCGACCCGCAGCGGCGCCAGCAGGCGCTCGGCCAGCACGTGGACCTGCTCGCTGTCGGTCTCCCCACGCTCCACGAACTCGACGAAGCCCGGGCAGGCGCAGCACGCCAGCTCCACCCCTGCGCGCAGGCCGGCGGCGGCCCGCTGGTACGCGCCCGATCCGATCGTGCCGACGGTGCCGATCACGCCCACCCGCCGGTTGCGGGTGACGGCCACCGCCGCCCGCAGGCCGGGGTCGATGACACCGACGATCGGGATGTCGTGCTCGAAGCGGAGCAGGTCGAGAGCGGCGGCGGCCGCCGTGTTGCACGCCACCACCACCATCTTCACGCCGTGGCGGTCGACCAGCATCGACGTGATCTGGCGGGCGTACTCCCGCACCTGGTCGAGGGGACAGGGGCCGTAGGGGTACCTGCCCGTGTCACCGAAGTAGACGACGTCCTCCTCGGGCAGCAGGTCCATGAGGGCACGCGCCACGGTGAGACCGCCGAAGCCACTGTCGAAGATGCCGATCGGCCGGTCGTCCACGGACGCGCGAGCTCAGAAGTACATCGTGCGCTTGGCCCGTTCCTCGACCACGTCGAGGTCGTCCGTCCACGCTCCGGTGGAGAGGTACTTCCAGCCGCCGTCGGGGAGGACGACGACCACCACGGCACCGTCCACCTCCCCCGCGCACCGGTGGGCGCCAGCCAGCACCGCGCCCGACGAGATGCCGGCGAACACGCCCACTTCGATGAGGCGGCGCGTCCACTCGAGCGACTGCCGGGGCCGGACGATCATCTTGCGATCCAGCAGGTCCTGGCCGCCGTTCGCCTCGAAGATGGGCGGGACGAAGCCCTCGTCGAAGTTCTTCAGCCCGTCGACCATCTCGCCCGCCGGCGGCTCGACCGCCCACACCTGCACGGCCGGGTTGTGCTGCTTGAGGAACGTGCCGACCCCGACCAGCGTGCCGCTCGTGCCGAGGCCGGCCACCAGGTGGGTCACCTCCGGGCAGTCCCGCCAGATCTCGGGTCCGGTGCCCTCCAGGTGGGCCTGGACGTTGGCCTGGTTGCCGTACTGGAAGGGGAACCACCAGTCGGCGTGGCCGGCGGCCAGGTCCTGGGCCCGGCGCATGGCGCCGTTGGAACCCTCCGATCCGGGCGACGAGATGATCTCCGCGCCCCAGATGCGCAGCAGCTGCTTGCGCTCCTCCGACACGTTCTCGGGCAGCACGACCTTGAGGGTGTAGCCGCGCACCTTGGCGATGATGGCCAGGCCGATGCCGGTGTTGCCCGACGAGGACTCCACGATGACCTGGCCCGTGCCCGGCACGAGGGTGCCGTCCTTCTCCGCCTCCAGCACCATGGCCAGCGCCACCCGGTCCTTCACCGAGCCGCCCGGGTTCTGGCTCTCGAGCTTGGCCAGGATGCGGGAGGACGGGTTGGGACTGAGCCGGGAGATGTCGACCAGCGGCGTGTTGCCGATGAGGTCGAGGACGCCAGGATAGACGGTCACGGCCGAGCGGTCAGCCCCCGGCGACGGCGGGAAGGATCGAGATCACGTCGCCGTCGGAGACCTCGGTCCCGAGCTTGTCGAGGTACCGCACGTCGTCGTCGTTGCGGTACACGTTGACGAACTTGTGAAGGGCGCCGTCCTCGGTGACGACCTGACCGGCCAGCCCGGGGAACTGGCGCACCAGGTCGCTGAACACGTCGGCGAGCGTGTCGCCGTTGGCCCGGACCGAGCTCTGGCCGCCGGCGTGGGGGCGCAACACGGTGGGCAGGCGCACTTCGACGGGCACGGGCCCTCCCTCTCGACGGACATGACGGCGGCGGCGCGGACACCACCGATCCTACCGGCGGCACGTCCCGTTCACGAGACCTCGACGTCCTCCTCCTCGATGGTGCCGTCCACGATGCGGAAGGACCGCACCACCGGATCGGCGTACTTCAGCGAGACCAGCACGTAGTGCCATCCGGGGTCGGGCGCCTGGGCCACATCGGTCGGCGACGGGTAGGCGTCGGTGTGGGTGTGCGAGTGGAACACGCCGATGAGCTCGAGGCCCCGGGCCTCCGCGTCCCGATCGGCGCGGAGATGCTCGAGCGGGTCGACGGTGTACAGGCGCGCCGACTCGGCGACGTTGCGGGTCGGGTACACGACGGTGGCGCCGGGCGGGTCAGGGGAGCCGCCGAGCAGGCCGCACGCCTCCTCGGGAAGGCCGGCGAGGCAGTGCTCGACCATCCGGCGGCGGACGTCGGCCGTGAGGCGAAGCATCAGGCCGCGCAGCGTAGGGCCGCTAACGTCGAGCGGCCATGGCGCCGAAGTCGAAGAAGGAGCCAAAGGGGCCCCGGCCGATCGCCCAGAACCGCAGGGCCCGCCACGACTACGACGTCATCGAGACGTTCGAGTGCGGCATCGCGCTCCAGGGCAGCGAGGTGAAGTCGATCCGGGACGGCAAGATCCAGTTGCGCGACTCCTACGCCCGGGTCGAGGGGCGCGACGTCTGGCTGTTCGGCGCCCACGTGGCGCCCTACGCCCAGGCCACCGGCTTCGGCAGCCACGATCCCGACCGGGCCCGCAAGCTGCTGCTGCACCGGCGCGAGATCGACGACCTGCGGGCCCGCACCCAACAGGACGGCCTCGCCCTCGTGCCCCTGTCGGTGTACTTCAGGGACGGTCGGGCGAAGGTGGAGCTGGCCCTGGCCCGGGGCCGCAAGACGTACGACAAGCGCCACGCCATCGCAGCCCGCGACGCCGACCGGGAGATGGCGCGGGCAGTGGCCCGCGGCCGCCGCGGGGAGTGAGGCACCGCCACGGAGGTACAATCGCAAGCACGCACGACCCACAAGGGGGTGAAGGGCTTCGACTTCGGAAGTCGAGGCAGGAGAAGCGAGCCGTGGTCTCCGGAGCCACGTTAAAGAGCCGGAACACAAACACAAACGCCAAGTCCAACGACTTCGCACTCGCTGCCTAAACACCAGCGACGTCGGCCCGGTCCCAGCCCTGCGGACCGGAGCTCCGGCGCCATCCAGTAGGGCTCACCTGATGGCTTCGTCAACGGGCCGCCAGGGACACCTCAGTTGACTGGGGCCCCTCGCCGAGTGCCGGTGACGACGGGGGGCCCGAGATCCTCCACCGGCTGCGCTCGGAGAAGTCCTGCTGAGAAACCGAAGGACGCGGGTTCGATTCCCGCCACCTCCACCAAGTCACCACGTCGAAGAGTCGACGTGTGAGGTCGTGTCAGACGAGGGCGGGCCCACCGGGCCCGCCCTCGTCGAATGTGTGCGGGCTCACAGGTCGCGCCGCGGATCGCACCCCGGTACGGACGCCCCGGCCGGGCCCAAGGGGCCTGGTACCCGGTCCGGGACGCCGCCGCGGGAGATCAGTCGTCGTTGACGATGGTGGCGATGCCGGTGCCGTCGGAGATGGTGGCCCCCGTGGGCGACGACAACTTGAGCTTGAACGTCTCGTCGGGCTCGGCCAC
>DATAIT010000035.1 GCA_036262515.1 Acidimicrobiales bacterium
CCCCCCGCCCCCACCACCTCCGCCGGCACCGCCGCCCGACTCCGGCGCGCCACCCCCGACGCCCCCGCCGTCGCCGGCCGGCTGAACGCGGCGGCCCTACGTGGCGGCGGGTGCGCCGGGCCGAGTCGGCGACGACCGGTAGGCGGCCTGGATGACGGTGAGGGCGGCGATGGCGTCGTTGATGGTGGCGCCCCGGCCCGGCCGGCCGTCGATCGCCCCGACGACGTCGTCGAGCTCGGCCGCCCAGGAATCGTCGCCGCGAGGCCACTCCCACGACCGGGTGTCGGGCGGGCCCATCTGCGGCCGCATGTCGTAGCGGGTCAGCCGTTCGACCCCGTAGCTCCCGCCCAGGCCGCTGATCTCGACCTTGCCGGCCGAGTGGGCTACCTCGAAGGAGAACAGGTTCTTCCACTCGGTCCACGAGGCGTGGAGCCAGGCCGTGCCCCCGCCGCGCACTCGCAGGCACACGAAGGCGTTGTCCTCCACGGGCATCGACCAGAACGCCGAGGTCAGCTCGGCGAAGGCCAGGTCCACGTCGCCGACCAGGTAGCGGGTGAGGTCGATCAGGTGGATCCCCTGGTCCATCAGCTCGCCCCCGCCGGAGATGGCCGGGTCGGCCCGCCACTCGCGGTCGTATCCGGGCCGGCCGCCGTGGCCGTAGCGGGCCCGGACGTACAGGAGCGGGCCCCGGTCGGGCTCGCCCACCACGTCCCGGGCCTGCATCAGCGCCGGGTGGAACCGGTGGTTGAACCCGACCCGGACGATCACACCCCGTTGCTCCGCCGACCGGCGGACGGCCTCGAGCTCGTCCGGCCGGCACGCCCCCGGCTTCTCGATGAGCACGTGGCGGGCCTGGTCGACGGCCGCCGCGGCGAGCGGGGCGAGGTCGCGGTGCACCGTGGCGATCACCACCAGGCCCACGCCGTCCACCGCCATGGCCTCCGCCGCCGACTCGCACACCCGCGCCTGCCCACCGCAGCGGGCGGCGAGCTCCCGCGCCCGCTCGGGCCTCACGTCGTGGACGGCCACCAGCCCGGCGCCCGGGGGCATGGCCAGCGCCCGCTTGGTGCCGATGAGGCCGCACCCGATGACGGCGACGCCGAGCATCACGCCGGGAACGGCGGGAACGGTCCGCGGTCGGGGACCACCCCGTCGACGCGCAGGTGGTCCGTCCTCAACGCTCGACCTCCCGGTACAGGGCGTCGTCTATGCGTCGCAGCGTGAACAGGCTGCCGCCGGCGATGGCGTCGCGCCGTTCCTCGAGGGCGGCCACGCTGTCCCAGCGGGCGCTGAGCAGCCGGCCGCTGATCCAGCGGCCCCGGGCCGAGGCCAGGTACGCGACGAGGTCGAAGAAGGGCTCCAAGGGCGTGGACGCCAGGCGTTGGGCCACGGTGGTGTGGAAGAGGGCGCCCGCCCGTTCCGGCCCCGCGTCGAGGATCGGCTCGGTGAAGCGGGTCGCCACCGCTCCCGGCGCGATGGCGTTGACCGTGATCCCCGCCGGCGCCCACTCCCCGGCCAGCGCCTCGGTGAGCGCCACGACGGCCGCCTTCGACGCCACGTAGGCGCTCACGGCCTCGGCCATGCCCGGACCGCCGACGCCGCCGCCCGAAAGGTTCACGACCGCCCCGCCGCCCGACATGACCGGCGCCACGGCCGCGCACATGGCGGCGACGCCGCCGACGTTGACGGCGAGGGTCCGGCACCACTCGTCGCCGTCGGCGTCGGCCAGCGGGCCCACGGGCCCGAGCGAGGCGGCGTTGTTGACCAGGAGCGTGGGCGGTCCCAGCGCGGCGACCACGGTCCCGACGAACGCGGCAGCCGCCTCCCAGTCGCTGACGTCGACCTTCGCCGCCACCGGGGCGGCGGCTCCATTGGCCTCGATGCTGTCGACCGTCTCGTCGAGCTCGGTGCGGGTCCGGGCGCAGATGGCCACCGACGCACCACCCGACGCGAGGAACTCAGCGGTGGCGCGCCCGATTCCCCGGGCCCCGCCCGTGACGATGCCGACGACTCCCTCGAGCGACCCGGCCGTCACCGGACATGCGTGTGCCGAAGGTCGATCGCCTCGAGCGGGACGATGCTGTCGACGACGACCTCGTCGTCGACGGCGACCGCGGCGCGTGCGGCCCGTGCGGCGCGGCGGGGGACCGGCGCCGGGATGCGGCACAGCCGGAAGCGGCCACAGGCGAGCAGCCACGTGGGGGGATCGGCGAACAGTCGCACCTTCTTGCCCTGCTGGAAGGAGCGGGCCTGGTAGGTGATGGGGATCTCGACCGGCTTGTAGCCGCGACGGATCAGCTTGCCCAGCAGCTCCCAGTCGAAGTCGAACCGGTCGCTGACCAGGGGGAGGCCCTCGGTGCACTCGGCCCTGAACACCTTGAACATCGTGAACGGGTCCCGGAGGCGCACGCCGTAGGTGACGTCGAACAGGGCGGTGAAACCCCAATGGGCCACGTTGAGGAGCGCGACCTTGAGGCGCTGGTCCTCGACCACCCGCATCCGCCGGCCGGGCACGTGTCGGCACCCGAGGACGAAGTCGTGCGCACCGCTCAGGATGGGATCGAGCAGGAGCGGGTACTCGCTGATCCGGTACTCGAGGTCGCCGTCCTGGATGATGACGATGTCGCCGGTGGCGGCGGCCAGACCGGCCCGGACGGCGTTGCCCTTCCCCATGGCGACGTCCTGGAGGACGAGCCGGACAGCCGGATGCTCGGCTCCGTACCGCTGCACGATGGCGCGCGAGCCGTCTTTCGAGTTGCTCTCGACGATCACTATCTCGAGCTCGACGGGCGCGTACTCGAAGGCGAGCAGCTCGTCGAGGACGGCGGACACCGTCCCTGCCTCGTTGTACACGGGAACGATGACGCTGACCCGTGTGCGCGGCGTCATGGGCTTCCGGAGAAAGCGGTTGTGGACGGCTTCATCAGCCATTTGATCTCCGGCTCGCCAGGTGGAAGGGGGGCCCACGGGGACGGCGGCACTCTAGACCAGTCGTGTCCGGAATCAGCGAATCCCACACACTCGATTGCTCGGCAGGGGCCGTAGCCTGGAACGCCGTGAGCCTGCGCTCGCTCCCTCCTCTTCTCCGCAACGACCCCACGCTGGCCGCCCTCGCCGGGCGGAGCGCGGCCGTGCTGGCCGTGCCCGAGCCGGCGCGGGCCTTCGCGGTGGCCGGGCTGGCGCACCTGTCGCAGCGCCACCCCCTCGTCGTCGCCATGCCGACGGCCACCGACGCCGAGCGGCTGGCCGCCGACGTGCGCACGTTCCTGGGGGACGACCAGGTCGACGTCTTCCCGGCATGGGAGACGCTGCCGTTCGAGCGGGTGAGCCCGAGCGTGGAGACCATGGGCCGCCGCCTGCGCGCCATGTGGCGGCTGCGCAATCCCCACCGCGCCCCCCGGGTCCTCGTGGCCCCGGTGAAGGCCCTCGTGCAGCGGCTCGGCCCGCACGTCGAGGAGGCCGAACCCACCATCGTCTCCCCCGGGGACCAGGTCGAGGCCGACGACCTCGTGCACCGGCTGGTCGGCGCCGGGTACCGGCGCGAGTACCAGGTCGAGCACCGGGGCGAGGTGGCGGTGCGGGGATCGATCGTCGACGTGTTCCCGTCCACCGCCGACGTCCCGGTGCGCATCGACCTGTGGGGCGACGAGGTCGACCGCCTCACCGAGTTCGCCGTCGCCGACCAACGGTCCACCGTCGACATCGTGTGCGCCGAGATCTTCGCCTGCCGCGAGCTCCTCCCCACCCGTGAGGTGCGCGAGCGGGCGGGCCGGCTGGTCGCGGTCGAGCCGTGGGGGCGGGAGCAGTGGGAGCGGCTCGCCGAGGGCCTGGTGTTCGACGGCATGGAGTCGTGGCTCCCGTGGCTCACCGAGGGCGAGCACCTGCTGCCGGACCTGATCGGCGACGACGCCCAGGTCCTGCTCGTCGAGCCCCGCCGCATGCGGGACCGGGCGGCCGAGCTGCTCGACGAGGAGGCCGCCCTGGCCGGCACCCTGGCCGGCACGTGGGGAGCGGGCGACAGGAGCTTCCCCCCGCTGCACCTCCCGTTCGAGCGCCTCCTGGCCCACACGAGGGCACCGGCATGGTCGGTCACGCCTGCGGCCGAAGGCCCGGGCACGGCGGTCCTCCAGGCCACCGGCTGGGACCCCGTCGTCGGTGACGGCACGCGCCTGGCCAAGCAGCTCACCGACCTGGCCGGCGACGGCTTCCGGATCATCGCGGCGGCCGACGGCGAGGGCACCGCGGCGCGCATCACGTCCCGCCTCCGCGACGAGGGTGTGGTGGGCGCCGAGGTGGTCGTGGCCCCGCTCGAGCGCGGCTTCATCCTCCCCACCCTCAAGCTGGCCGTGCTGGGCGAGAGCGATCTCACCGGCCGCCGCCGGGCCCACCGCCGTCCGAGGCCCCGGGCCCGGGCCACCGAAGGGTTCTTCGACGACCTGCAACCCGGCGACTACGTCGTCCACCACTCCCACGGCGTGGCCCGCTACGGCGGCATGGTGAAGCGCACCATGGGCGGGGCCGAGCGGGATTACCTCATGCTCGAGTACCGCGGCGGCGACCGCCTGTACGTGCCGTCCGACCAGATCGACCTCGTGCGTCCCTACACCGGGGGGGAGTCGCCCACGCTCAACAAGCTCGGAGGGGTCGACTGGGGTCGGAGCAAGGCCAGGGTCCGCGCCGCCGTGCGCGAGATCGCCCAGGAGCTGATCGTGCTGTACCGCCGGCGGGTCACGACCCCCGGGTTCGCCTTCGAGACGGACACCCCGTGGCAGCACGAGCTGGAGCAGGCCTTCCCGTACACCGAGACGCCCGACCAGCTCAAGGCCATCGCCGAGGTCAAGGCCGACATGGAGGACCCCTCGCCCATGGACCGCCTGGTCTGCGGCGACGTGGGGTTCGGCAAGACCGAGGTCGCCATCCGGGCCGTGTTCAAGGCCGTGCAGGCGGGCAAGCAGGCCGCCGTCCTCGTGCCCACCACCCTGCTGGCCCAGCAGCATTTCGCCACCTTCTCCGACCGCTTCGCCGGCTACCCCGTGCGCGTCGAGGTGCTCAGCCGCTTCCTGACCGCCCAGGAGGCCAAGAAGGTGACCCTGGGCCTGAAGGACGGCACGGTCGACGTCGTCATCGGCACCCACCGCCTCCTCAGCGGCGACATCGCCTTCAAGGACCTGGGGCTGCTGGTGGTGGACGAGGAGCAGCGCTTCGGCGTCACCCACAAGGAGAACATCAAGAAGCTCCGCGCCGAGGTCGACGTGCTGACCCTCACGGCCACGCCCATCCCCCGCACGCTGGAGATGAGCCTCACCGGGATCCGCGACCTCACCCTGCTCAACACGCCGCCGGCGGACCGCCAGCCCATCCTCACCTACGTGGGCGAGTACGACGAGCGGGCGGTGGCCGAGGCCCTGCGGCGCGAGCTGCTGCGCGAGGGCCAGGTCTTCTTCGTGCACAACAGGGTGGCCGACATCGAGCACGTGGCCCGCGACCTCAGGCACCTGGTGCCCGAGGCCCGCATCGCCGTGGCCCACGGCCAGATGGACGAAGGCACGCTGGAGAAGGTGGTCCTCGACTTCTGGGAGGGCGCCTACGACGTCCTCGTGTGCACCACCATCATCGAGTCCGGTATCGACATGCCGACGGTGAACACACTGGTGGTCGACCGGGCCGACCTGCTCGGCCTCGGCCAGCTGCACCAGCTGCGGGGACGGGTGGGACGGGCCGGCTCGCGGGCCTACGCCTACCTGTTCTTCCCGCCCGAGCGGGCGCTGTCCGAGCAGGCCTACGAGCGGCTCAAGACCATCGGCGAGCACACCGAGCTGGGGTCGGGGTTCAAGATCGCCATGCGCGACCTGGAGATCCGCGGCGCCGGCAACCTGCTGGGCGCCGACCAGACCGGCCACATCGCAGCCGTGGGCTACGACCTCTACGTCCAGCTGGTGAGCGAGGCGGTGGCCGAGCTGAAGGGCGAGAAGCCCCGCGAGCCGGCCGAGATCAAGCTCGACCTCCCGGTCGACGCCAACCTGCCGCCCGACTACGTGAGCCGGGAGGACCTCCGCCTGGAGGCCTACCGCCGGCTGTCCACCGTCACCACCCACGCCGAGGTGGACGACATCCGCGACGAGTGGCTCGACCGCTACGGCCCGCTCCCGCCGCCGGCCGAGGCGCTTCTGGCCGTGGGCCGCCTGCGGGCCGAGTGCGCCCGGACGGGGGTGCGCGAGGTCACCGTCTCCCGGGACGTGGCCCGCCTGTCGCCGCTGACCCTCAAGACCAGCCAGGCCATCCGCCTGCGCCGGCTGTTCCCCAAGGCCGTCCACAAGGAGGACATCGCCCAGCTGGTGGTGCCCCTCGTGCGGGGCGCCGCACCGGTGGACGCCGTCCTCGCCCTGCTGCACACGCTGGTCCCGCCCGGCGACGAGGCCACGGCCGCGCCTGCCTCGGCCTAACATCGGCGGCCGTGACCCGCATCGCCCGGTGGCAGACCGCGGCTCGCCCGGCGCACCCACCGGCGCCGGATCGCCGGCCCGGCCGCGGCGCGTGTCGAGGTGTGGGAAGGCTCGTCGTGCTGGTCGCCGCGCTGGCCGCGCTGGCGCTCAGCGCCTGCGGCTCGTTCACCACCTATGCGGCGGAGGTCAACGGCGAGCGCATCAGCCAGGCCGACCTCCGGCGCGAGCTCAACGCCATCCTCGACAACACGAAGTACCTCGACCGGGTCGACCAGAACTTCTCCGCCGGCAGCGGCGGCCAGGACAAGGTGCGGGGCGAGGGCGCAGGCACGTTCAACAGTGTCTTCGTGGCCGCCGTCCTCGACCGTCGCATCGGCTTCGCCCTCATTCACCAGGAGGTCGAGCGGCGGAAGCTGAAGGTGCCCACGGCCACCTTGGACGCCACGAGGAACGACCTCGAGCAGAACTACGGCAAGGACATCTTCCGGGCCTTCCCGAAGTCGTACCGGGAGGACCTGGTCCGCATCTTCGCCGAGCAGACAGTCCTGAAGGACGCGCTCGGCGGGGGGGCCATCGACGACGAGACCGTCCAGCAGTTCTACGAGGCCAACAAGGAAGCGTTCAACCAGACGTGCGTGCGCCACATCCTGGTGGCCACCGAGGCGGAGGCGGCGGCGGTCAAGGCCCGCCTCGACGCGGGGGAGGACTTCGCCGCCGTCGCCAAGGAGACGTCCACGGACAACCAGGGCGACCAGGGAGGCAGCGCGGCGAACGGGGGCGACCTCGGCTGCGTGGGCGCCGGCGCCGTCGTTCCCGAGTTCGAGCAGGCCATGAACGCCCTCCAGGTCGGCCAGATCAGCGGCCCGGTGAAGACCGACTTCGGGTACCACATCATCTCGGTGACCGACCGCAAGACGCTCTCGCTCGAGGAAGCGGCGCCCCAGATCCGCGCCAACCTCGAGCGCCAGCGGCCCGACCCGCTCCAGTCCTACGTCACCACGGCGCTCGAGAAGGCCACCATCAAGGTCAACCCGCGCTACGGCAGGTTCGTCAAGTCGCCCACACCGGGCGTCCGCGCCCCCAAGCTCCTCGACGCATCGTCCTCCACGTCGGTTCCGGAGCTGCCGGCCCCGCCCGACTCCGAGACGCCGCCCTCGTCCACGCCGTGATCCCCAGGGTCGTCGTGGCCGGTCTCGGGCCGGCCGGCCCCGAGCTGGTCACGGCCGCCACCACCGCCGCCGTCGGGCGCATTCCCGTGGCCTACCTGCGCACGACGCGCCACCCGGCCGCCATCGTGGCGCCGGCGGCGGCCAGCTTCGACGGGCTGTACGACCAGGCTGCCACGCTCGACGACGTCTACACCGGCATCGTCGACGCGCTGGTTGAAGCGGCGGCGGGCGCGCCCGACGGCGAGGTCCTCTACCTCGTCCCGGGCTCGCCGGCCGTGGCCGAGCGCACGGTGGAGCTGCTGCGCGCCGACGGCCGGATCGTGCTCGGGGTGCTCCCCGCCCTGTCGTTCCTCGACCTGGCCTGGGACCGCCTCGGCGTCGACCCGCTGGCTGCGGGCGCCCGGCTGGTGGACGGGCGCCGCTTCGCCGAGGAGGCGGCGGGAGAGCGCGGCCCGCTCCTGGTGGCCCAGTGCGACTCGGCCCTCGTGCTGTCGGACGTGAAGCTGGCCGTCGACGACCCGCCCGCCGCGGTCACCGTCCTCCAGCACCTGGGGCTCCCCGGCGAGTCGGTGCGCGAGGTGGCCTGGGACGACCTCGACCGCCTGATCGAGCCGGACCACCTGACGTCGCTGTGGATCCCCACGCTGGCCGCTCCCGTGGGTCGCGAGCTGCTGCGCTTCGCCGAGCTGGTGCGCACGTTGCGCCAGAGCTGCCCGTGGGACCGGGAGCAGACCCACGCCAGCCTCACACCCCACCTGCTCGAGGAGGCGTACGAGACGGTCGAGGCCATCGAGCACCTCGACGAGCCCGACGGCGTGGCCCACCTGGAGGAAGAGCTGGGCGACCTGCTGTTCCAGGTGTACTTCCACGCCACGCTGGCCACCGAGGAGGGCCAGTTCACGCTGGCCGACGTGGCCCGGGGCATCCACGACAAGCTCGTCCATCGCCACCCGCACGTGTTCGGCGACGTGCAGGCCGACACGGCCGGCCAGGTGGTGGCCAACTGGGACCGCATCAAGACGGCGGAGAAGGGCCGGGCGAGCGTAATGGAGGGCATCCCCTCGGCCCTGCCGTCGCTGCTGTACGCGGCCAAGGTGCAGCGCCGGGCGGCCTCGCTCGGCTTCGACTGGGAGTCGGTGGAGGGCGCCTACCCGAAGGTGTCGGAGGAGCTGGACGAGCTGCGGGAGGAGCCCTCGGAGGAGGAGCTCGGCGACCTGTTGTTCGCCGTCGTCAACGTGGCCCGCCATCTCGGCTTCGACCCGGAGGCCGCCCTGCGGGCGGCCACCGCCAAGTTCCGCGACCGGTTCACGGCCGTCGAGTCCCTGGCCCGCGCCAGGGCCCTGGATCTCAATGCCCTCGACCTGGCCGGCCTCGACGCCCTCTGGGAGGAGGTCAAGTCGGCAAGCCGCACTTTCGAGTAAATAGCTCGCCAAAATGGCGAGCTATTTCCTCGAGACGGCGGGTCTACGACGGCAGGAGCCCCAGCTGGCCCAGGACGTCCATCTGGTCGAAGTAGAAGTTGTGGCGGACGATCTGGCCGCTGCTGACGGTGGCGACGTCGACGGAGCGGACGCGGACCCGCTTGCCGGTGGCCGAGATGGTCTCGCCGGTCGGGGCGAGGAGCGGGCCGTCGTTGGTCCCCACGACCCAGCCCTCGTCGATGCCGGTGTCGCCCGACTCGTGTGCGGCTAAGGACTCCCACTGCAGGTCGGAGAAGGCGTCCATGAACGTGCCCAGGTACTTCACGATGTTCTCGCGGCCCTTGATCTCGCCCTCGTCGGGCGTGGTGATCACGGCGTTCGGTGCATACGTGGCGCCCAGGCCGTCCTTGTCGTGCGCCACCATGCACGCCGTCATGCGATCGATGGTCTTTCGTGCCTCACCCATTGCTTGCTCCTTTGCCGTTGTACGGGCTGTCAGGAAGAAGATACGGAAGGCGGCCCCGCCGATCTTCGGGACAACGACCCATTTCCGGCGGGCCGTCGTCATGGGTCATCCTGCCCATGCCGGGCTACTAGGCCAGGCCGTTCTCGTAGGCGTAGGCCGTGGCTGCCGCCCGCGACGTCAGGCCCAGCTTGGTGAAGATGTTGCTGAGGTGGCGGGCGACCGTCTTCTCGCTGATGACCAGCTCGCTGGCGATGGCCTTGTTGGTGCGGCCGGTGGCCACCAGGGCCAGCACCTCGACCTCACGGGCGGTGAGCCCGCCGGTCGGGCTGGTCTCGGCGGCGTCGTTCCACCGCCGATCGGCGGCGTCGAGCTCGGGCCGGGCGCCGAGCTGTCGGAAGGCCCGCGTAGCGGCGTCGCGCTCCATCTGGGCTGCGTCCTCGTCCCCGACTCCCCGGCACGCCAGCCCCAGGAGGATGCGGACGCGCGCCACCTCGTACGGGGCTTCGATCGTGCGCCAGGCCTCCAGTGAACGGCGCAGTGTGGCGCATGCGGCGGTGCAGTTGCCGGCGGCCAGCAGGACGGCGCCCTCGGCGTAGGCGGCGGCGGCCGAGAGGAAGGTCGACCGCATGTCGGCCGCGATGGCGGCCAGCTCGGTGGCCCCCGCCCGCGCCGCCCCCTCGTCGCCGGCCGCCAACATGACGTCGACGTAGGCGCCCAGCAGCCGGGCCCGGGCGACCGGGGACTCGGCCTCGTCGAGCACCCGGCGGATGCCGGCCGCGGCCGCGTCGACGCGGCCCTGGGCCAGGCGCAGGCGGGCCAGCCCGGGCTGTGGGACCCGCCCCGCCTCATCGGCGCGGCGGTACGCGTCCTCGGCCTCGGTGAAGCGGCCCCGCAGCCGGAGCACCTCGGCCTCCTGGTAGTAGGCGGCGGCGCCCGACGGCCACCCTTCGAGCCGGCGGCCCGCCAGCCGGGCCTCCTCCTCGGCCTCGCGCCACTCGCCCCGCAGCTGGAGGATCTCCGAGCGGTGGATGCGGCACTGACCGCGGTACGGCAGCTGGTCCGGCATCGACGCGCACCACCGGCTGAGGGCGGCGGTCCACTCGGCGGCCCGCCCCACGTCGAACAGGTCCCAGCACGCCTCGATGACTCCGCAGTAGACGATTCCGGCCACGATCGGCGTCACCTCGCCGGCGATGACCGACACCATGGCCTCGTCGAGCAGCGCCACCCCCTCTGCCGACTCGCCCAGCCAGACGAGCGACGAGCCCTTCCCGAGCGCGCTGAGGGCCACGAGGTCGTGGTCGTGGAAGCGGTGCCCGATCTTGGCCGCCCGGTCGAAGGTGGCAGCGGCTCCGGCCACGTCGCCCTCCTCGAACGACTGGATGCCGGCGGGGATGAGCAGGTACCCCTGCTCGACGCAGTCGAGGCCGGCGTCCTCGATCGTGCGGGCGGCACGGGCCAGCCACCCGCCGCCCTGGGCGTACTCGCCCCTCGACAGGAGGCTGAGGGCGAGCCAGAATGCAGCGCGGGCTGCCTTCGCCGGCTCACCCTGGGCCACCGCCAGGCGGGAGACGCGTGCCAGCACCTCGTCGCCCTCGTGCTCGTGCCCGCTGAGGAACGCCGCTTCCGCCAACCGGTCGAGGTCGTCGACGTCGAGCGGGGACTGGCCGTCGGCGGCAGCGAGGAGGGTGAACGCCTCGTCGAACGCCTGCCGGGCGAACGCCGCCCGGCCGTCCTCGAGGGCGCGCATCGGCGTCACCGCAGGGCCCGCTGGCGCGGCGGCCGGGGCGGTGCTCGATCGTCGCGGGCGTTCGTCGTCGCCATCGGGCTCCCTCTCGTCGAGGTTCCTGGCCCTTCTCTTAGCAAACGTCCGCCTTCGCCGGCGCCCGCAGGTTTCTCGACCGTCGCCGCGGTCAAGTAACTCTGCAATAGCAAGCACAGGAGTTACAGACGCGGATGAGGGCGATCGAGCACGTGGTGGGACGGGAGATCCTCGACTCCCGAGGCAACCCCAGCGTGCAGGTCGAGGTCTTCCTCTACTCGGGCGCCAAGGGGACGGTCGGCCGTGCCGTCGGGGGCGTCCACCGGCGCCTTCGAGGCCTACGAGCTGCGCGACGGCGACGAGCGCTTCGGCGGCAGGGGCGTGGCCAAGGCCGTGGGCTTCGTCAACGGCGTGCTGCGCAGGGAGGTGGAGGGCCTCGAGGCGCTCGACCAGCGCCGCGTCGACCGGGCCATGATCGACCTTGACGGCAGCACCAATTCCTCGAGACGGGCCGGAGCCGCCTACTGGTCTATGGCGAACGACGCCAGGAAGGCGTCGTAGCCGTCGGGCGGGTTGTCCTTCCCGATGACGCCGATGCTGTACAGGCGGATGCCGTCGACGGTGAGGACGAGCTTGCCGTAGTGGACGTCGGTCGTACCGCCCTCCAGGCGGCTCTTGACCAGGAACTCGACGGCGGGCCGGCCCGCCAACTCGGTCTGGGTGGACTTCACGATCTCGCCGTCGAGTCCGACGGCCACGGCGTTGGCGGCGCCGTTCAGCGCGCCGGTGACGTCGGGCGGCGGGCCGGGGAGGTCGACGAAGCTGACGAGGAAGCTGGCGTCGAGCCCGACGTCGCGCTGGTACAGCACGGTCTCGAGCGTCAGGTCGCCGATGTCCTCGCTCTCGGTCTGGCGGTGGGGCTCACCGGGGAACTCGGCGCGGAAGCGGCCGTCGGCGGCCACGAACGAGTGACGCTTGGTCCCGTCCACGTACGCCCGGAGCCGGTCCTGCGCCGCTGACTCCCCGTTCTGCGCCGCCACTGCGACGGCCAGCGCCAGCGAGAGGGTGCCCGCCACACCGGCGAGAACCCACTGCCACGGGCGTCCCCGACGGGAGTCGAGCGGCCACGTGCCGCGCGCCAGTGGGGCGCTCGGGCCGGGAGGGGCGTAGCCGCCGGGCTGGGGGCCGTACCCGCCGGGCGGCCGGCCGAAGCCCCCGCCCGCAGGGAGCGCCGGGCCCGGGCCGCCGGTCGGGGGGTCGGGATCCCACAGGCCGGCGAGGGGATCGTCGTCGGGCGCAGGGGTGGCGCCACCGGTCCACGTCCCGCCGGTCCACGTGCCGGCGGGGGCCGCTCCGGCCGGCGGGGCGGGGACATCGCCGGTCCCCCGCCCCGGGAGGACGTCGTAGGTGCCGAAGGAGCCCGCCGCCGGAGGCGATGCCGGAGCACCCGGAGGTGGGGCGAGGAGCGGTGCGTCGGCGGCCGCCACCTGCTTGAAGAACCGGCGGTGGATCCACATGCGCTGGCCGGCCACGTGCAGCTTGCCCCACAGCCGTCCTTGCGCCGGACCCAGCCGGGTCTGGCGCGGAAGCCGGGCCAGCAGCTCCTTCGGTCGGGAGGGGCGGAAGCGGCCGGCCCGGAACACGACGACCGACCGGTCGGTGACTGCGATGATCAGTGGCCTCATGATCCAGACGACCACGATTGCGCCGAACCCGAGCAGGATGCCGAAGAAGAGCCACGGCGGCGTCGCCGACTCGGCCATCAATGCCTGGCCCACTTCCTCCCCCGGTTCCAGGAAAGGCGCCGTTCGGGCTCGCAGCTTCTCCTGGAGTGCCACCCGAAGTGTCTAGCGGAGATATTCCGCCAATGGCGGGTCCGACCGGCGGAGAACGTCCCCCGGCCGGTTGGTACGGCGACCCGTGGGGAGCGGCGGCCCTGCGCTGGTGGGACGGCGAGGCGTGGACGTCGGGGGTGAGCGCCACCGGGCACGACGCCCCGCCGCCCCCTACGGCGGTCGAGGGGCCTCCCAGCTTCGACCGGCGGGCGCTGCCGGTCGCCATCGCCGCCTACGTGGCCGCCGGCGTCGGCGCGGTCGTCGTCGGCGTGGGCGCCGCCGCCGTCACCGACTCGGACGTGGTGGTCATCGTCGCCGCCCAGACGGCGCTCTACGGGTCGCTCCTCACCGCGTGCCGGCGCACCACGCGCGCGTACGGGACGGGGTCGTGGCGATCCGACCTCGGCCTCCGGTTCCGGGCCCAGGACATCGTCACCGGGATCGGCACGTTCATCGTGGCGTCGGCCATCGCCAATGCCGTGGCGAGCCTGGTGGCGTCGGACCCCGACCTCCAGGGCTCCGCGACCGATTCCCTGTTCGACGTGTCGGCGTC
Organism: Acidimicrobiales bacterium; assembly: GCA_036262515.1. Lineage (GTDB taxonomy): Bacteria > Actinomycetota > Acidimicrobiia > Acidimicrobiales > JAHFUS01. The sequence continues at coordinate 13,650 of DATAIT010000035.1, forward strand.
CACATCGGTGCTCGTGGTCGTGGCGCTCATCGCCGTGGTCGGCGCCCCGTTCGTCGAGGAGGTCTTCTTCCGGGGGCTGCTCCTGCGCAGCCTGGCGTCACAGCTCGGACCGCTCGGCGCCAATCTGGCCCAGGCCGTCTTGTTCGCCCTCGCCCACATCGACCCGGCCCAGGGATGGCACAACGTCGATACCGTCGTCCGCGTCTTCGTGCTCGGCCTGGCCTTCGGCTACATCGCCCAGGAGCGGCGCCGGCTGGGGCCCGGGATCGCCGCCCACGCCGTCACCAACATCGTGGCCGTGGTGGTGAACCTGCTCCTGCCGTTGGGATGACGGCCGGCGGGGTTCCTTGACCCGGACGGCGGGTCAAGTAACTTCTGCAACATCAATCACAGGAGTCACACGACCGGATGAGCGCGATCGAGCACGTGGTGGGGCGGGAGATCCTCGATTCCCGAGGCAACCCCACCGTCGAGGTGGAGGTCTTCCTCGACTCGGGGGCCAAGGGACGGGCCGCCGTACCGTCGGGGGCGTCCACCGGTGCCTTCGAGGCCTACGAGCTCCGCGACGGCGACGACCGCTTCGGCGGCAGGGGGGTTGCGAAGGCGGTGGGCTTCGTCAACGGCGAGCTGCGCATGGCGGTGGAGGGACTCGAGGCGCTCGACCAGCGCAGCGTCGACCGGGCCATGATCGACCTCGACGGCAGCGCCAACAAGAGCCGGCTGGGCGCCAACGCCATCCTGGGCGTGTCGCTGGCCACGGCCAAGGCGGCCGCCGCCGAGGTGGAGCTCCCCCTCTACCGGTACCTGGGCGGGGCCAACGCCCACGTCCTCCCGGTGCCGATGATGAACGTGCTCAACGGCGGGGCCCACGCCGACAACAACGTCGACCTCCAGGAGTTCATGGTGATGCCGGTGGGGGCGGCCTCGTTCAGCGAGGCGCTCCGCTGGGGCGCCGAGGTGTACCACACGCTGCGGGGCGTCCTCCACGACCGCCGGCTGTCGACGTCGGTGGGCGACGAGGGCGGGTTCGCCCCGGACCTCGGCCACAACGAGGACGCCGTCAAGCTGCTGGTCGAGGCCATCGAGAAGGCAGGTCGGGTTCCGGGCGAGGACGTGGCCATCGCCCTCGACCCCGCCACCAGCGAGCTGTACGAGGACGGCGTCTACGACCTGGCCGGCGAGGGCCGCCGGCTGTCCCCCGACGAGATGGTGGGGTACTGGGTCGAGCTGTGCGACCGCTACCCCATCGTGTCGATCGAGGACGGCATGGCCGAGGACGACTGGGACGGCTGGGCCGCCCTCACCCGCGCCCTCGGCTCCCGCGTGCAGCTGGTCGGTGACGACCTGTTCGTCACCAACGTGGAGCGGCTCGAACGGGGAATCCGCATCGGCGTGGCCAACTCGATCCTCGTGAAGGTGAACCAGATCGGCAGCCTCACCGAGTCGCTCGAAGCCATGGGCCTGGCCACCCGCAGCGGCTACACGTGCGTGGTGTCGCACCGTTCGGGCGAGACCGAGGACGTCACCATCGCCGATCTGGCGGTCGCCACCAACGCCGGGCAGATCAAGACCGGGGCACCGGCCCGGTCCGACCGGGTGGCCAAGTACAACCAGCTCCTTCGCATCGAGGAGGACCTCGGCGAGGGAGCGGCCTATTGGGGCGCGGTGGCGGTGGCCGGCCGGCGCACGGTGGCCGAGCTGGTCGTGGAAGGCGGACCGTGAGCCGGCGGCGGGGCTGGGGCGTCGTGGCCGCGGTGCTCACCGTCGGCGTCCTGTTCGTCGCCGTGTTCCCGACCCGCACGTGGCTGACCCAGCGCCAGGAGCTCGAGGCCACCGAGCAGAAGGTCGCCGTGCTCACCAAGCAGAACGCCGAGATGGAGGAGCGGGTCCGACGCCTCAACACCGACGCCGAGATCGAGCGCCTGGCCCGTCAGGACTACAACCTGGTGCGTCCCGGCGAGGAGGCCTACGCCATCCTCCCGTCGCCCGAGGCACCCCGCCACCGGCCGGCCGAGTCGGCGCGGAGGGCGAAGCCCGACGACGGCGGCTTCTGGTCCCGACTCTGGGACGACGTCACCTTCTGGTCCTGAACGCCCGCACTCCCGCACGACAGGAGAAGGGCGGACACGCCCGCCCGCGCCGCAGCCCGGGGCGTCGTCGGGCGACGCCCGGTGGCCGCGCGCCGTTCACTCCCCGGGGCGGCGGGAACAGGGGGGACCGTGAGCTCGCCGAAGCTCACCCCCGGCTGATCGACGGCTCGGCGGGGTGACGGGACCCGGAGGCGCCGGTGTCGCACAGCTCCATCGGCGTCGGCGATGGACGGCCGCCGTCACTTCCGGGGCGGCGGCGTCGGTGGCCGGTTGCGGGCCCGGTTGTGGAACCCGCACAACAGCCGGCCGTTGTGCTCCTGGGTCCGCCCGCCGGCCGCCCACGGCTCGATGTGGTCGACCTGGCAGCGCCCGGCGGCCACGTCGCAGAACTCGTCGCTGCACTGGCGG